>NZ_MJEH01000055.1 GCF_001742425.1 Bacillus solimangrovi | reverse complement strand
GTTATTACGATTTTGTCGGTGGAATCCCTGGTGGTAAACAACGTCAAGCAAATTTACGTGCCTTGTATGATCGTGCCCGTCAATATGAAGAAACATCATTTCGAGGTTTGTTTCGTTTTCTTCGATTTATTGAACGAATGCAAGATCGTGGCGATGACTTAGGAGCTGCTCGTGCACTTGGTGAGCAAGAGGATGTTATTCGACTCATGACGATTCATAAAAGCAAAGGTTTAGAGTTTCCGATCGTATTTGTTGCGGGATTAGGGAAGCAGTTTAATATGCAAGATTTACGAGCAAAAGTCATGTTGCATAAAGATTTAGGATTTGCTTCAAAATTTGTTCATCCAAAATTACGTGTAAGTTATCCTACTATTGCTCAACATGCGATGAAGAGACGTATGCAATTTGAAATGATAGCAGAAGAAATGCGTGTCTTGTATGTTGCATTAACACGTGCTAAGGAAAAGCTTATTTTGACAGCAACAGTTAAAGATGCAGCAAAGAAATTACAAAGCTGGAAAGATTCATTAGAGGAACAAGAATGGCTTCTACCAGCATTTAAACGTGCGAATGCCGTATCATATACTGATTGGATTGGTCCAGCTTTGATCCGTCATCATCAAGTTGAAAAACATATCGGTGAAACAGTTATAAATCAGTCACCATATGATCTTAAACAATATCCAGCAGAATTCAGTGTGCAACTATCAAGTTCGGTTGGATTAGAAGAAGAAGCTTCTGCTCATATCGAAAAACAAGAAGAGTTACTAAAGAGTGTTGAAAGTTGGGAGCCGATTAATAGTAAGAGTGAGCTCGTAGACACTGTTGAACAACGCTTGAATTGGTCCTATCCATATCGAGATGCAGTTGAGAAAAGAGCAAAGCAATCTGTTACAGAAATTAAGCGTACACAGCAGCAAGATGAATATACTGATAATCAGTATGTACGTCAATTCCGTGGACCAATTCAATCACGTCCTCGTTTTATGCAAAAGGAAAAACTTACTGCACCAGAGCGTGGAACAGCAATGCATATGGTTATGCAGCATGTAGAGTTAAGAGAGAAAATAGATATAGATACAATTGCAACTAAAGTAGATGAGATGGTAGCAAAAGAACTATTAACAGCAGAACAAGCAAATGCTATTGATGTGAAACAAATTGTGGCGTTTTACGAGACAGATCTTGGTCAACGGGTAATTGAGTCAGAAAGTGTGAAACGTGAAGTGCCATTTACGATGACACTTCGCTCTAACGAAGCGTATCCCAATTGGTTAGGAGAAGGTGAGTCCGTTCTCGTACAAGGTGTAATTGATTGCGTAATAAAAGATAGTGAAAGCCTTGTGTTGATAGATTATAAAACTGATGCGATTCAAGAACGATTTAAAGGTGGATTTGTTGAAGCGAAACCCAAACTAGTAAGTCGATACAAAATTCAAATAGATATGTATACAAAAGCATTAGAACAAATATGGAAACGTCCTGTTACAGAGCGATATTTATATTTCTTTGATGGTGGACATGTGTTGAAACTATAAGTATATGTTCCAAAAAAGTTAAACGAACTGGTTAAGCTTCTGTTTTTCTAGTAAGAGAAATGAAGAAGTAAGCTTATTAAAATATTCAATGTCTATAAGTGAAACCCCTGAGGCTACTCGGGGGTTTTACATAAGTATGAAGTGAATAGGTTGGAAGAGAAGGTGAGGAAATGCGACTTTTACATACAGCGGACTGGCATCTAGGACGTACGTTAGAGGGAAGAGACCGATTAGAAGAACAAGAGCAGTTTCTGAATGAAATATGTGAGATTGTAGAAAGGGAACAAATTGATGCTGTATTGATGGCAGGAGATGTATTTGATACAGTTAATCCTCCTTCACGTGCTGAACAGCTGTTCTACGATAGTATGGCTAGATTATCAAATAATGGGAAACGTCCTGTCATAGTAATCGCTGGTAACCATGATAATCCTGATCGTTTACAAGCATCATCTCCACTTGCAAGAAAGCAAGGGATTACGCTAATAGGTTATCCTACTGAGAGAGTATGCTCAATTGTTATCCCAACAGCAGAAGAGATATTAAAGGTAGCTGCATTGCCGTATCCATCTGAAGCACGATTGAAGAAGGTGTTATCAGAAGAAAACGAAGAACTGAAGTTACGTGAAAGCTATGATGCACAAATCCGTTATTTGTTTAGTGAGATGAGCAAATCATTTACAGATGAGAGTATTAATATCGCAATGAGTCATATTTTTACAGCTGGAGGAAGTGCAACGGAATCAGAACGTCCAATTGAAGTTGGCGGTGCATATACTGTAAGGGCGACAAGTTTGCCTGAAAGAGCACAATATACGGCATTAGGTCATTTGCATCGACCTCAAAATATTAAACATGCGAAGTCACCAGCGCGATACTCTGGTTCACCTTTAGCCTTTAGTTTTTCAGAGTCAAGTTATACAAAATCTGTAACGATTGTTGAGCTTTCTCCGCCAAAAGCAGAAAAAGAGATAAAGATTGATGAAGTATATTTGTCTAGTGGAAGGCCACTCGTAACATGGAAGGCAAGAAATGGGTTACAGGAAGTATATAATTGGCTCGAAGAAGGGCGAGATAAGCAAGCTTGGATCGATTTAGAAGTGAATGTTGAGCATGCACTATCAATCGAAGAGATCCACCGTTTGCGAAAGCAACATCGTGGTATTATCCATATTCGACCAATTTTTCCAGAGATGGAAACAGATGAGGAAAGTACTAAAGTTCAGAAATTACCTATCGATGAGATGTTTAAGCGATTTTATCAAAGGCAGACTGGTGGAGGTATGCCTGAAGGTGAATTAGTCCAATTATTTATGGAATTAGTTCACGATGAAGAGGAGGTGAAATAAATGCGACCGATTCAATTAAGTGTAGCAGGTTTGCATAGCTTTCGTGAAAAACAAGAGGTTGATTTTGAAGCATTAACGAGTGGTGGCGTATTTGGGATCTTTGGTCCAACTGGAAGTGGAAAATCCTCATTACTTGATGCTATGACACTTGCACTATACGGTAAAGTTGAGCGTGCAGCCAACAATACACAAGGGATTATGAATCATGCTGAAGATACATTAGATGTTGGATTGACCTTTGAATTAGGTAACGCAAAAGCGACAAAGCGGTATCGAGTGGAGAGGCGTTTTAAACGAACTGGAGATGTGAATCTTCGTTCATCATCATGTCGTTTACTTGATTTATCTGAAGGTGAAACAGTTGTAATAGCGGAGAAGGCAGGAGATGTGAATGAATCAATTCAAGAATTGCTTGGATTAACGATTGATGATTTTACACGTGCAGTTGTACTTCCACAAGGAAAGTTTGCGGAATTTCTATCATTAAAGGGATCTGATCGACGGCAAATGTTGCAACGGTTATTTCACTTAGAACAATATGGTGATCGGTTAAATCAAAAACTACGTGAACGTATTCAAGAAGCAGAAGTTTCTATTGGGCAAATTGAGGCAGAGAAGAATGGTCTTGGTGATGCTTCAAAGGAAGCTCTTAAGTTAGCAGATGAACATCTACAAGAAGCAGAAAAACAATTAATTGAAAAAAAGGGGCAACTTGAAAAAATTGAGTCACAATTTGAAGAGGCGAAATTAGTTAAGCAATTACAGGAGCGAAAAGAACAAATAGAAGGTGTTTTGAGCGAACTACAAAAACAACAGTTTGAAATTGAACGCTTATTTGAAAAGTTAGAAAAAGCAAGGCAAGCTGACTTATTATCACCATATCTTGAAGAATTTGAACTTGCTAATGCTCAAAAAGAAAAAGCTGACAGTGAGAAAACGTTTATAGAAAAGCAATATAATAAGGCTAAGAAATTAGCGCTTGAAAGTGAACAAAGTTATCAAAAAATAAAAAAACAATTTGATGTGGAAATGCCAATATTAACGCAAGAAATTGAAAAATTACGCGTAGCTGTGGAAGAAAAACAGACACTAATTCAAATACAGCATGAACAAAAGAAATTAATAGAAGAAATAAATAATCGACAAAATGAAGTGTTGAAAGTACAAAATCAAATGAAACAGGCGGAACATTTACAAGAAAAAGGGCTAATGCGTCAAAAAGAGTTGCAAGAAAAAATGAATGAAATTGAAATACCTGTAGAAGAGCGTCAACAGATTCAGTCTGCTGTTTTAGCGAAGCAAGCGATTGAGCATCAAACCCAGCATGTAAAGGAATTGAATGAGAGATTTCAAGTACGCACTGATCAGTATGTTCAGCAGAAAAATGCGCTGCAATCGTCCGAGCAACAATTACAAATTTCGAACGAATCTTTGAAGCAACTGTTCGAAAGAAATGAACGAATTTATACAGTAATCGCCGAACGAGAGAGGGAGCTGGAAAAACATGCGACATTTATTACAAATGTTTTGCATCGTAAGAAAGCAGAATTTGATAAAGAGAAAGCGAATCAGTTAGCTAATGAGCTTGTTCATCAGCTAGAGCAAGGAAAACCATGTCCTGTTTGTGGTTCAATTGAGCATCCAGCCCCACTTCAATTTAATAACAGTGATGTTTCACAATTAATCGATTATATCCAGCATGTAGAAAAATTGCTTCGTGAATTTGAGGATATGAAAATTCATCTTTCTTCATATCGACTTCAACTTGAACAATGTTCAGCAGAGTTAACTGAAGTACTGAAAGATAAGACACCAGTTTTGCAAATTCAACAAGAAATTAAGCCAATCGTTAACGAATTAAGTGAAGAAGACATTGAGAATGGATTCCAAAGTTTTTCTACAGAATATAAGGCACTTGGCCAAGATGTATTAGAGTTAAAGGAGGCTATAAGAAAGCAAATTCGAACTTCTCGTGAAGCGAGACAAGCATTTGAAGAAAGAGAAGGTCGAATTGTACATCTACAAAAAGATCTGAAAGTTGAAGAAGAACGCTGCACTCTGAAACAAGCAGAGCTTGAAAGAATGACGAAAGATTGGATCAAGCAGTTTCCTAATCTAATAATTGATGAAGTAAGTAGTCGATATAACAAATTAAACGAAATCGATAAGTTAATTGTAGACCTTCGTATGCGAATTGAGAAAAGTGTGCCTTATTTAGAAGAGAAAGAGGAAGAGATCAAGCACCTTCATCAGCAATCGGTACAAAGTGAACAGCAACTAGCAATTGCTAAAACTTCAATTGAGTCAAAAGAACGTGAAGCTAATCGTCTACTTCAAAAGGTCGAAAGGTATGCTCAAGTTGACCAAGTTGAAAGTAAGTTAACTGAAAAGAAACAAACAATGGATAGATTAAATATAGATATGGAACAAACATATCAAACTTGGCAGCAAGAGAAAGAAAAATATTATCAGATACAAACAAAGGCTGCATCTGCAACATCAACATATGAGCATGCTAGTGATCGTGTAAGACTTGCTGAAAAAAGGTGGGATGAGAAATTTAGTAACTCATCATTTGTAACGGTTGAGTCATTAAAAGATTGTATCAAATCGAAAGATGAACAAGAAAGTTGGCAACATACCATTGATTCACATAATGAGCAGATGAAGCAATGTAAGGCAAATTATTCTGAAGTAAAGAAAGAACTGCAAGGTCGGACACTACTAGATGAGCAATGGAAACAGGTGCAGTTACATCGCAACACCTTACAAGAAGAAGTTTCAAATGCACAAGAGAGAAAAGGTGCAATGTTTGAAATGCTTCAAGATGTAAAGCGAAAGGCTGAACGTTATCATCAGTTAGATGTTAAAGGTAAAGGATTAGAAAAGGTAAATGAGCGCAATAAGAAATTACAGCAAGTGTTTAGAGGGAATGCATTCGTTGAATTTGTAGCTGAAGAACAGCTTGTCCATGTGAGTAAAGATGCATCTGATCGACTAAAGAGATTAACGCGTGGACGTTATGCAATAGAAGTAGATTCAGAAGGTGGTTTTATTATTCGAGATGATGCAAATGGTGGTGTGAAAAGACCGGTATCGACATTATCTGGAGGTGAAACATTCCTTACATCATTATCGTTAGCCTTATCTCTGTCAGCACAAATTCAGTTGCGAGGAGAATATCCATTGGAGTTTTTCTTCTTAGACGAGGGGTTTGGAACACTTGATCAAGAGTTATTAGATACGGTAATTACTTCGTTAGAGAAGTTAAACAATCAAAAATTATCTGTCGGTGTAATTAGTCATGTTCCTGAATTGAAGGAACGACTTCCACGAAAGCTTATCGTAACACCAGCTGAACCTTCAGGGAAAGGAAGTTCTGTACATCTCGAAGCACTTTAAGTAACGAGCATAAAATCAATAAGGAGAATAGTTAAATTTAATCAACTTCTGAAATAACAACATTCATCTAAGTCAATATTAAGTACATTAAAGAAATAAGTGTATTAATCTCATGTATGACTCCTAAGACTATAATGTGCGTTATTGGAAAAGGAGTTGATCAAATGGGGAAGAGCAAGGCTATTGGAGTGTGCGAGTTATGTGGTAGAAGAGATGTAGAGACTACAATTCATCATCTTATTCCAAAAGAAATGGGAGGCACTCACAGTGAGGTAGCTAACCTTTGTATAGCTTGTCATCGTCAAATTCATGCGCTCTATACAAATGTTGAATTGTCAACACGGTTACATTCACTTTGTACACTAAGAGAGGATGAACAAATAAAGAAATTTTTAAAATGGATTCGTAAACAGCCATCAGAAAAATTGGTGACACTGAAAAAATCTAATCATATAAGGAAGAAGACTCACTAAGAAAGTGTTGCCTTCTTCCTTATACATTTCCAACAGTGGGCTGATCGACGACATCTGGATCAAAGTTGTTTGTTAAACTAATGCCATTGTTGGTGTTGACGAAGTTACCAGTATTAGCTCCCCCTGAACCAGTAACGAGTTTAGAAGCACTCTTTGGAGAAGTATTCAATGAATCACCGAAATTAACGATCCCGCTGACACTGTTAATGTTGATTGGTCCACCGATAATTGAAGGCATGTTCAACACCCTTTGAATTGGGTTTACTTAGCACTTAAGAGTGTAGGTATCCTTTTTTAATGTAGTCATACTAAAGATAAACATCTACCCTCCAAGTAATTCTACTTAATTATAATCATATGCAATACAATTAGCTTATGTTCGATCATTGGGTTCGGTGAGTTGTCGAATGTGCTTTACTCTCGATTCATTTATGATGCATCTTGTTGAACCAATATGAAGTATAGAAGCAGTTGATACACCAAGAATGTCTAGGTTATTAACACATATTTTTTTACTTATATTATTCCTTCTCATTACGATAGGTTCAGTTGTTACTAGATGTGGCAATAATCTATTAAAAATAGGGAATTCGGAAAAGTTTCCTTCTTCCGAGTAAAAAATTTGTTCTTGACGTTGAACTGCAAATACCCTTGAAAAAGCAAAAATCTGACACGAATCACCAATCTCAAATGTGGATGTAAAGGATAAAGCATTGAGGTCGATTTTACCTACATGAGAAACTCTTACCATGTGCTTCACTTCCTTATTATTCTGGTGCAAACGGCACAAATGGTCCGATAATTAAAGACTCAGGAGGTG
Source organism: Bacillus solimangrovi (assembly GCF_001742425.1). Lineage (GTDB taxonomy): Bacteria > Bacillota > Bacilli > Bacillales > Bacillaceae_N > Bacillus_AV > Bacillus_AV solimangrovi. Next base: position 139,965 of record NZ_MJEH01000055.1, on the reverse strand, counting down.
TATCAAAAGTAGAGGATAAACTAATTCGTTCAGTATCACCGATCAATACGACAGAAGATGTTGATACACCGTCGATCTGAATGTTATTTACACACAATTCACCGTTATTGACGTTGAAGATCATAATGTCACATTCCCTTCTGAAGCATATTTTGCATAAATGTATGAATACCATTTTCGATGTCTGTTTGAATGGTTGAACAAATATGTTGAACGACTTTCTCCTCACCATCTTTTTGGACTTGATGAGGTGTAACTTGATTTAGATAACTCATTATTCGATTATCCAGTTGATTTTGTATGTCTTGTAAAATAAACGGGTACATCGTAACATCGATAGGGTACTGTAATTCATTTGCTTTACTTTGGATCAGGTTGTTGCAATCTTTTCTTAGAAAATGCTCCATTTGATGTTTTATCTTTGGCAAAAGATTTGGATGAGTTTTCATGACTTGTGGTGAAGACTCTAGCGCTTCTTCACTATTTATAAAATCCTCTATCTCTCCAGGTGTATTAGGAGTTAGTCCGATATTTAAAGTTCCCTCAAGTGTTTCAATCTTAAGTTGATCAAAATGATACTCTATTTTCTCTATTCCATTCCCGTTGTTATTTTGCATCGATGAAAGTTGGTCTTTTAGTTCAACTATCGTTTCTTCTAATTGATCGATTCGTTGGGTTTGTTGTTGAATATAGTCTTGAAGTTTTGAAAGATAATGACCATAATGATGGTTTGACCACAAGAAAAATCCTCCTCTTATCTAAAATATATGTTGTTTAAGGGCTTGTTAATGGGACAAGTGAAGTTGAAGTAGGTTCAGCTATTTGAGGAGCAGCCTCTTTAAAACCCCCAGAATTATATAAATTAGAACAAGAATTAATAATACCTGCACTTCCTATTTGTAAGAAGGATGAGTTTGAAATTCCGCCGATTTTGATGGTATGAATGTTAATTTGTTGATTGACGTAATAATTTGTTTGTTGGTTAACAATGGTAGCCATCATAATCCCTCCAACTTATAGGTTTCCAGTAACTGGCTGATCATATAAATCGTTATCGTACGTATTTGTAACGCTATAATCATTTCGTAATTGGATCCGTTCAGCAGTATTAAATGAACCGGCACCAGAGAAAGTTTTTGCTGAGCTTTCAGGTGCAATTGTATAAACATCACCGATATTAAAAACAGCAGCAGTACCCATGCTGTTCACATTTACTGCTCCAACAAAAGCTGGCATAAGCATGCTCCTTTTATCAAGGGATAAAGTGAAAATTCCATCAGTAGAGTTTTCATTTGGCACGCTGATACTGATACTAAACTTTGTTGACCATGTATAGCTTTGAATTGAGAATCTCAGCGTCAGATGACACATCCTAAACATAGTTTCCTTTATGACAATCTATGCGTTATGAAGTAAAGGTATGCTTCATGTTGTAAAAAGCAGTAGTCTACAACTGATCGCGATTAATATACTACTAACTAACCTTTATAGTGTCATTTTTTTGTAAAAAGATAGTCAAAAAATTGATTCGTTTTCAAACCAAAAAGTGGTATATTTAAAATAAAAGTATTTGAATTTTCTAAAAATAAAGGGGGATGAATATGCAAGTACCATTATTATTAAATGAATTTTTGGATCGTTCAGTCAGGTTGTATAGTGAAAAAAAAGCTGTTATTAATGATGATGGAAGAGAATTTACATATGAAGAGTTGAATGGGCGTGTAAATCAGCTATCACACGGTTTGAAACACTTAGGGATAGAGAAGGGTGACAGAATCGCTTATTTAGCACCAAATACAGTTGAGATGTTAGAAGGTTTCTATGGTGTTTTTCAATTAGGTGCAGTGATGGTACCACTTAATATACGTTTAAAGCCTGAAGATTACGTATTTATATTAAATCATAGTGGGTCAAGGTTATTATTTTGCGATCAAGAATTATATCATATGATTGAACCAATTAAGGATAAACTCGAAACTGTTGAAAAAATTATCGTCCATTATGCAGATGACCATTCAACTGAAATTGACTATGATAAGTGGTTAAATGAACATTCAATTCAAGCATTTACTCGTACACCACTTGATGAAAATGACGTATGCTCCTTGCTATATACGAGTGGTACAACTGGAAATCCCAAAGGGGTTATGCTTACTCACCGTAACAACTATTTACATGCGTTATCAATGATGCATCATCTTAGAGTTTCAGATGAAGACGTTTATCTGCATATTTTACCTATGTTTCACGTTAATGGTTGGGGTGCCCCTTTCTATTATACAGCAAATGGGGCAACGCATATTTGCTTACGTAAAGCATCTCCTGAAGCGATTTTTGAAAAAATTCAAAAACATAAAGTATCGTCAATGCATATGGCTCCAACTGTATTAAATTCGTTAATCCAATATTATGAAGCAAACAAGGTTGAAATGAATCATCATTTACGTGTAGTTATTGCAGGATCTGCACCACCACCTGCATTCGTAACACGTGTGGAAGAAGAGCTTGGCTGGGAGTTCATACAAGTGTATGGTATGACTGAATCTTCCCCTTTAAGTACGATTTCTCGGATTCGTTCTAATATGAAGCAACTTCCAAAAAAGGAACAATATAAATTAAAAGCAAAAGCAGGGCATGAAATTGTAGGATGTCAAGTTCGAGTTGTTAATGATCTTGGTGAAGAAGTTCCACATGATGATAAAGCTATTGGTGAGGTTGTTGTGCGAAGTAATGGTGTAATGGTGGGGTATTGGAAGAATGATCAGGCTACAGCTGAAACAATAAAAAATGGCTGGTTACATACAGGTGATATGGGAACGATTGATGAGTTTGGTAACGTAGATATCGTTGATCGAAAAAAAGATGTGATTATCAGTGGGGGGGAAAATATCTCATCAATTGAAGTGGAGGGTGTACTGTATGACCATCCGAATGTTTTAGAGGCTGCTGTTATTGCACTTCCACATGAAAAATGGGGTGAGACACCTCATGCATTCGTTGTTGTCAAAGAAGGTTTTCAGTTAACGGAAGAAGAAGTCATTCAATTCTCTCGTGAAAACCTTGCTCATTTTAAAGCGATTACAGGAGTCACGTTTGTAGATGAATTACCAAAGACTGCATCGGGGAAAATTCAAAAAGTACATTTGCGTAACCAAAAATGGGAAGAAAAAGGAAAGATAAAGGACGGACGTTTCGTTAATTAACAATCAATAAATATGTATAATTGATTGACATGGGAATGAAGCAAAAGCCTAAAAGAGAATTCATAACTCTTTAGGCTTTTTTAGTGTAAAAGCATATTTTTTAGACAGTTTTTTTGGTAAGTAAGAAGATAGTAACATGATCTTTCTAGTTATGATATTTTTTCGTGTCCAGTGTTGTTTTCAAATAAAACGACATTAAGCATCTTGTCTAATTCTTGACTATATTTGACCGTTAACTTTGATGAATAGCCATACATTTTGGCAGCAGCTATCATTTTTTCTCTTTGCTTTTCGATATTGTTCTTCAAGATATATCAGCCCTCATTTGTTTTTTAAATCCTTGTCTATTATGCGACAATTTAATAATTATTTAAACACTTTCGCCAAAAGAACAAATGAAATGACAAAACAAGTCATGCTTTTAGTAATTAAGGATTTAAGATGTGGCAACTCACTGAATATTTGAATTATTAAAATTTGCAGGGCTACAGTATATGGAATAGAATGTTGTATAGAAAGAGTGTAGTAATAGGAGGGATTCAACAATGCGTTTTGTTACAGCGAAAAAGGGAGAACGAGTATTTGTTGGTATAATGGACGAAGAGGGGAAGATGGTTCTTAACTTACAAAGTGCAGCTGAACTATTAGGGAAACATGCATCCTATTTATCAGATTTTCTGCGTTGTTTAGATAGAGGAGATAGTTTTTTAAAGGAAGTTGAAGAAATTTTATTGTTGGTTAAGAATACAACTGTTGGAAACGTATATGAAGATATAACGAAAGTTGAAATTCTTGCTCCTATACCAAGGCCGCGTAAAAATATTTTTTGTGTAGGAAAAAATTATGCTGCACATGCGATTGAAATGGGAAGTGAAGCAGATATTCCAAAGGCACCAATGCTCTTCTCAAAGGCACCTACGTCAGTTACAGGACCTGATTCGGTTATTCTTAATCATTCACATGTAACGAGTGAATTGGATTATGAGGGAGAGCTTGCTGTTGTAATCGGTAAAACGGGTAATAGAATAAGTGAAGAGAATGCAATGGAGTACGTGTTTGGTTACACTATTATAAATGATATTACTGCTCGTGATCTACAAACGAAGCATAAGCAATTTTTATTAGGGAAAAGCATGGATACTTCTTGTCCAATGGGACCAACAATTGTACATAAATCGTTAGTTCAGGACCCTCATCAGTTAAAAATAGAAACGAAAGTAAATGGAGAAGTAAGACAATCTGCAACTACAGAGCAGTTTATTTTCAATATTCCTAATTTGATTTCAACTATTTCACAAGCTACGACGTTAGAGGCTGGTGATATTATTGCAACAGGAACGCCGGCAGGAGTAGGTAAAGGGTTTCAACCACCTAAATATTTAAATCCAAATGATGTTATAGAGATAGAGATTGAGCAGTTAGGTATTTTAAGAAATTATATTGAAGCTTAATGATAAAGTCGCTAGCCTATTTATTAGGAGGTTTTAAAATGGACTTAGGCTTAAAGGGAAAAGTAGTACTAGTACTAGCCTCAAGTAAAGGTTTGGGTAAAGCAATTGCTGCAAAATTTGCACAAGAGGGTGCGAATGTTATGTTAACGAGTCGAAGTGAAACCGAATTAAAAGCAGTTGCAGAAGATATTACGAAAAAGACTGGTAGTAATGTTACTTATTTTCCTTGTGAATTAACAAATTCATCAGATATAAAACTTCTTGTTAATAAGACAGTTGATATTTTTGGTCGTGTCGACATTCTAATTAATAATGCAGGTGGTCCACCAGCAGGAAAGTTTAATGATTTTGATGATGAACATTGGCAAAAAGCATTTGAATTGAATTTGTTTAGTTATATTCGTGCAATTCGAGAGGTCATCCCATTTATGCGAAGTCAAGGTGGCGGACGCATTTTAAATGTTGCATCTTCTTCTATTAAACAACCAATTGAAGGACTAATATTATCCAATACATTTCGAGCAGGTGTAATTGGATTATCAAAAAGTTTAGCTACTGAGCTTGCTCCTGATAAGATATTAATTAATACACTTGGGCCGGGCAGGATTGCGACAGACCGCGTTGCTCAGTTGGACCAGGTTATCGCAGATAAACAGAGTATATCGGTGGAAGAAGTAATAGAAAGAACGAAATCTGTCATTCCCCTTGGTCGTTACGGAACTCCTGAGGAATTTGCGACAACAGCAGTGTTCTTATGTTCAGATGCGAATACGTATGTTACGGGTCAAGCTTTATTAGTTGATGGAGGAATGGTGAAGGCTCTATAAGAATTTCTATTGAATGAGCTATAACGTTTGCATTATCTCATAAAATATAGATTTCTTTAGAACATTGTTTTGAACGGATTATTTCAATTTATTGCTAGCAACCTTATGTTGAACTAAAAGTTTTATTCTAGTATAACTGTAAGTAACGCTTGTGTATGAATCTAACTTTATTAATAGATAATAATTTTGTTTCTAATATAAGTTCGTTTATAATGTACTAGTAGTCTAGTAAGGAGGGGAAGATATGAATATTACTATGATCATGCTACATTCACACGTTACTGGATGGACAATTACGTTAATTCTATTCATAATCTGTGCGATGAAGTTAAGAACAGGTCAACCACCGAAAGCTTTGCATATGATCTTACGTCTTATGTATATTATTGTGTTGGTTACAGGTTCCCACTTATTGTTTGCTGTTTGGCAAATGGCTCCAATGGCAATTGTAAAAGGTTTAGTTGGATTATGGGTTATTTCAACAATGGAAATGACACTCGTTCGTGGTACGAAAGGTAAGCCAATTAAAGGTTCAATTATCCAATTTGTTATTGCACTTATCTTAGTATTTATTCTTGGATATGGAGTACTCGGTTAAAAAAACTGCTAAGGCAGTTTTTTTATTTGGAGTGAAAGAGGAGGTATCTAGAGGTAACAATCTTTAAAATGCTAGGACAGTACTTTACACTTGTGATATTCCTTATATATAGCTATTTAAAAGTCATTCAATTCATTTTTTTGCATAAGTTAGATTTATAAGGGCTACTTGTGTGAAAAACGACTTGTGCATGATGAAAGGATGAATACCATGTGTGGAATAACTGGCTGGATTGATTGGAATCAAGATCTACGTCACGCTAACAAAACTGTGCATAAAATGGCACAAACTTTGAACAAACGAGGTCCTGATGCTTTGGAAATATGGACTTCAACACATGCAGCTTTCGGGCATACTCGATTAATTGTTGTAGACCCTGAGGGCGGTAGGCAGCCGATGACAAAAGAAAAAGATGGTTCTCAATATACACTCGTATACAACGGTGAGCTGTACAATACAGAAGATATTCGGAAAGAATTGTTACAAAGAGGATACCGATTCAAATCGCACTCAGATACTGAAGTACTTCTAACTTCCTATATTGAATGGAAGGAACAGTGTGTTGAGCATTTGAACGGTATTTTTGCTTTTGCAGTTTGGGATGAAGCAAATCAACAAATATTTATGGCGAGAGATCGATTAGGTGTAAAGCCATTTTTTTACCGTGATAGTGGGGGAAGTTTGTTGTTTGGTTCTGAGTTAAAAGCGATTCTTGCTCACCCTAATGTGAAATGTGAGGTCGATTCAGAAGGAATGTCGGAGGTGCTTGGTTTAGGACCTTCACGCTCCCCAGGACATGGTGTATTTAAAGGCATAAAGGAGTTGCGACCCGGACATTGTATGAAATTGACTAGGTCAGGATTAAAAGTGTGGCGTTATTGGAATGTAAAAAGTAACGAGCATACAGACACGTTTGATGAAACAGTAGCAAATGTTCGAAGTCTATTTCTAGATACGGTTGAGCGTCAACTTGTATCAGATGTTCCACTTTGTACATTCTTATCAGGTGGACTGGACTCTAGTGCAATTACCGCTCGTGCTGCAAACGTATATGCTAACGTGGGAAATGAACAGCTTCATACATTTTCAATTGATTATGTTGATAATGAGAAGTATTTTAAGGCGACTGAGTTTCAACCTAACTCTGATAAACATTATATTGAGGTAATGTCGGATACGTTTAATACTGTCCATCACAGATGCGTTATTGGTACCGAGGAATTAACTGATTTATTAAAGGAAGCGGTAATTACAAGAGACCTCCCTGGAATGGCGGATGTAGATTCATCACTGCTTTGGTTTTGTAGGCAAATTAAAAAACATGCGACTGTAAGTTTATCAGGGGAGTGTGCGGATGAAATATTTGGAGGGTATCCTTGGTTCCATAGGAAAGAAGATTTAGAGAGAGAAGGATTTCCTTGGATGCGTTCAATGAATGAAAGAATTAGTCTACTCGATTCACATTGGCAACAGAAACTTGATTTGAAAGGGTATGTGAAAGACCGTTACGATGAAACGATATCGGAAATGCCACGGTTGGATGGTGAATCGATTGAGGAGCGACAACGAAGGGAATTGTTTTATATAAATATGCTTTGGTTTATGACTACTCTACTAGATCGGAAAGATCGAATGAGTATGGGGGCATCATTAGAAGTTCGTGTGCCTTTCGCTGATCATCGCCTTGTTGAATATGTATGGAATATACCATGGGAAATGAAAATGCATGGTGATCGTGAGAAAGGTCTTTTACGAAAGGCACTTGAAGGGTTATTGCCAAATGAAATTCTTTATCGGAAAAAAAGTCCATATCCTAAAACACATAACCCCAATTATACAGTCGCAGTTCAAGGATGGATGAATGAGATTCTCTCGAATAAAAACGCTCCGCTATTTGAATTTTTTGAATATGAAAAAATTAAAGAGCTTTCTGATTCAGCGGGTGAATCATTTCAGACTCCATTTTTTGGCCAGTTGATGACAGGCCCACAATTAATCGCATATTTAGCACAAACAAACTACTGGCTAGAGCAATATAATGTGAATATCGTTCAGTAAACCTCTTCAATATGAAGGGGTTTTTTATTGTGTAATAACAGAAGTGAAAAGTTCTGTCATTGAGCTTAAATATACAATAGATATAGGGTGAACGATTTTATTTGTAGTTTGTGATGCAATGCTAATTTTAAAAGAAAGTTTGCTATAATTTTAATTGAAAGATAAAAGGTGATGAATAGAAAGACCGTCCCCTCAATTGAGAAGATAGAAATTATAAATTATTTCAGGAGGTAAATGTATGTTAAAGATTAATATCAGTGTACGCCCTTAACAGGGGGCGTACCTTTCTAAACCACCTTCAAAACAGGAGGTTTAGAAATGAATCAATATTTATTTCTGTATGGAAAAGGATTTTCAGATTTTGCTAGTCGTATAAATTTTATTGCGTCTACATCATTTTTGATTGCAAATACAAATAGTAGTATATGGCTTGCAGTATATTTTCTAAGTAGACAGATTGGGGCTATCTTATCAAGTGTCATCATAAGTGTGTTGCCGATTTCTTTTAGTAACAAGCGTTTAATGATTATTGGTGATTTGTTATGTGGGATAACAATGATTGTACTATGTATATATCCATCTCCAGTGACAGTTATAGTAAGTGCAGGCTTAATTGGAGCAATGTATCCTATATTTCAAGTAAGCTTCCAAGCGATACTACCTGATTTGTTTGGAAAGCATGCGCTTGTGTCAATAAACTCGTTACTCATGAAGATAACTTCTGTTATTAGTATAATTGGTTTTCTTGTTGGTGGTATAATTGCATATAAATTCGGCTATCGAATGGTCTTGTTATTTGATGGAATTACCTATTTTGTCTCACTACTTACAATTTTAAAACTTAAAGAAAAAGAGACGAATGACCGACAAGAGCTAAGAACGACACCGTTTGTTAATGAAAACAAATCGTTGAAGAAATTGTTCAGTGAACAGCCGTTATTACGTCATCTTATTATTGGAAGTGGTGTTTATGCGTTTGCCGTTTCGGGATACAATTTTGGACTTCCGTTACTTTCTACAGAATTTGCGGAATATCATTCAATTGCAAATGGGCTGATGTGGTCATCTGTTGCTGTCGGAACATTGTTAGGAGCAATTTATTTCAAATGTAACACATCCTTACCAAACCGTGTGCTTCCGTTAGTAGGGTTTGTATATAGTGTTTTGATGATACTGCCTTTTTTGAACGATAATCTTATATTTGTTGTGTTCATTTTAATACTAGTTGGTTTTATAGAATCAGGTTTTCAAATTTCTCATGCAACGTTAGTGCAGAGTACACATTCAATATATCTTAATCGTGTGCTAGGAATAAATGAGGTTTTCGTACGTATAGGCTTTTTTTGTGGTTTTCTAATTTTTCCGCTTCTAGAACAAAAGTTACCATTATATATGGTTATTTTAATGATGAACTTAGGGTTGTTTTTCGTATCATATCAGTTTTGGAGATATAGACGTGACGTCTCATTTACTTCTTAATGTGAGAAATAAGGGGATAAAAAAGACCTGCAGCATTTAGTGCTGCAGGTTGAAACAGGAGAGTTGGAGTCCACGAGGATATAGGGGTTTTGTTGGCTGCAGCCCCTCAAGCAACAGCCAAGTTTGGACGGATTAACTAGTTTTTGTTTTTGCTTTGTTAGGAGTGATACCGTCGAGTCGTTTAATTAAGTCAACTCCGAAAGTACCGTTACTTTCTCCCATATTCTCATTGAAAATACTCTTTGTTGATTCATATGCAGATGAACCATGTTCAGCGAAATCAAGACCAGAGATTTCTTCTTCACGTGATACACGGATTGAAGTGAACCGTGTTAAAATGAATAACGAAATTGAAACTGATGCGACAGTCCAAAGGATAACAGCAACTACACCAATGAGTTGAACAGAGACAAGACTTATGCCTCCACCGTAAAATAGTCCGCCTTCAATTGCGAATAGACCAACTGCTACCGTGCCCCAAATTCCACAAATTCCATGAACAGCAATCGCTCCTACTGGATCATCTAGCTTTAATTTTTGATCGATAAATGCAACAGCTTCAACAAGAATAATACCTGCAAGAAGACCAATTATACCTGCTCCGATAAACGAAACGTTTGCACAGCCAGCCGTAATTCCTACTAACCCACCTAAAGCGCCGTTTAAAGTAAGTGAGGCATCAATTCGTTTGTATTTAAATTGAGAATATAACGCACTTCCAATCACACCAGCACTTGCTGCGAGTAATGTTGTAGTGACAACATGAGGTACGAGTGATGTATCTGCAGCAAGTGTACTTCCTGCATTAAAACCAAACCATCCGAACCATAAAATAAACACACCTAATGCTCCAAGAGGGATATTGTGACCTGGAATGACATTAACTTTACCGTTTGAATATTTGCCTATCCGCCCTCCAAGGAATGAAACAGCAACAATTGCACCTAAAGCACCAGTTAAATGAACAACAGTTGAACCTGCAAAATCAGTGAATCCCATTTGAGCAAGCCATCCTCCACCCCAAACCCAATGACCGACAACGGGATAGATGAGACCTGTCATGAGAACGGTCAATAATAAGTAGGAAGATAATTTGATGCGTTCAGCTACTGCTCCAGAAATGATAGTCGCACAAGTAGCGGCAAACATTGCTTGGAAAGCAAAGAACCCAACTTGATCTTCATGTCCTTTTAAAAGAAATCCATTTGTCCCTATCAATCCACCTGTTGAATTTCCGAACATTAAACCATAACCAACGACGAAGTAAAGAATAGATGCAATAGAGATCGTCATCATATTTTTCATTAGAATGTTAAGAGCATTTTTGGAACGGGTGAATCCAGTCTCTACCATTGCAAAACCTGCATGCATGAAAAAAACTAAGAATGCGGCAATCATAATCCACATCATATCCATTGCACTAATTACCGATTCAACTGTAGGTGTAGCTTCAGCAGCGTAAGCAGTTGTGCTAAAGATAAAGCTGACTAACGAGAGGCTAAATATCTTTTTCTTCAAATTGTTTCATCCTTCCGATTTGTTTTCTTTAAAGCTGATGAAAAGGGGTATTAGGTTTTATAAAATTAAAAAATGCTATAACTTGTGGAGTCTGAAACCTAGATGATTTGTAGTAAATGTTAGTTGTTATAATTTGAAGGTTTGCATAATAGAAAAGGAATCTTTTTATTAGATTAGAGCTTTATATCCATGTTCACCTGTACGGATACGAATCACATTTTCAACAGGGTAGATAAATATTTTTCCGTCACCGACTTCACCTGTTGAGCAAGTTAGTTGAATACTTTCAACAATGTTGTTAACTTGCTGTTCTTCAATAATCATTTCTACCTTAACTTTAGGATAGAGGTTAATTTCAAAGCGATTACCACGAAAGATTCCTTCTTTTCCTTTTTGTTTCCCACATCCTGCCACTTCGGAAACGGTTAGTCCATGAATTCCGATTTGTTCAAGTTTTGAGCGTAATGCTTGGAATTGTTCCGGTCGAATAATAGCTTCAACTTTCTTCACTGTTTTACCTACTCCTTTATGTTAGTTTTTTTAACATCATTTGTTATGTTTTATATAATAACTAAAAAAATAGGTAAAATCAAGATAATTTTTTGAAAATTCATTTATATTTAGATTTGAATGTTAAGAATATTAACATTTGATTTAACATGTATATGTTTTCCTGCATATTTCACTATTGTTCTTGTAAAAGATAATCAATAAATGAAGATATGTGATGAGGTGAGTTGTGATGGTTGTAAGGTGTGGATTATCGCTATTACTAATGTTGTTAATTTTTAGTGGGTGTCAGCAAGGGGCACAACAATCGACTGAAAAACATAATGCACCGCTACAAGTAAATGTTGAGCAAAATAAATGGACAAATGAAATGAAAACAATCCAAGCCGTACGAGATATTGTACTTCCGATGAAGCAAGTTTTGAAAATGAAAACTGTAGCGTATGAAAAAGATATCATTGTAGTTCTTGAGTTAAAGCATCTCTACACATTTCGCTCTGAGCGCATTATTAAGCAAGCCAAGGAAAAAATAAAAAAAGAGTTCCCTAAGAAAAAAGTAAAAGTGACGACTGATCATAAAATTTATATTGAGCTAGAAAAGCTTCAAAAGAAAATGGAAGATAATCAAATAAGTGAAAAAGAGCTCAAAAAGGAATTGAAAAATGTGAAAAAATTATTAAAACAAACTTGAGAGAAGGTGGAGGACTTGCAAAAAAAAGATAACGAAAAAACACCTGAGATGAAGGCATATGAAAAAACAATGAAAGAGTACACGATAAATCGTCCGATACTTAAAAATTGTTTGCTCGCTTTTTTTGTAGGTGGAACAATCTGTTTAATAGGACAAATGCTTCAATCCTTTTTCATGAGGAATTTTAATTTTACAGAACAAACAGCTGGAGACCCAACAGTTGCTGTATTAATTTTCATAACAATGTTAATAACTGGATTTGGTTTTTATGATAAAATCGCTCAATTTTCTGGAGCTGGAACAGCAGTTCCAATAACGGGGTTTGGTAATGCAGTTATTTCGGCAGCAATTGAACATCGTTCAGAAGGACTTGTACTCGGTACAGGTGGAAATATGTTTAAACTAGCAGGATCAGTTATTATGTTTGGGGTATTTGCTGCTTTTGTGATTTCAGTTATTAAAACGTTTCTCATTCAATTTGGTGTAATTTAAGCGTGAATGAAAGGAGAGGTACTGATGATTATTTATTTTTGGGCATTCGTTGTAGGAGGGCTTATATGTGTTATTGGACAATTATTAATGGACGTGTTTAAGATGACCCCTGCACATGCATTGAGTATATTAGTGGTAGCAGGTGCAATATTAGCAGGTTTTGGAGTGTATGATAATCTCATTGACTTTGCAGGAGCGGGTGCAACAGTTCCAATAATGAGTTTTGGCAATGCTTTAGTCGATGGTGCAATGACTGAAGCCGAGCAGTACGGAATAATTGGAGTAATTACAGGAATGTTTGAAGTAACAAGTGCTGGTATCTCAGCTGCAATTGTATTTGGTTTTCTTGGTGCTGTATTATTTAAGCCAAAAGGTTAAGGTGAAACCTTAATCTGTGGAGTTTTCTATTATTGTTACGTTTAAGTATGTGAACTAATTGGATCGGATTTTTTAGGTTAGTCGGTATACGTGTGAGTTGAAACGAGATAAAACTCCCTGTCCAATCATACAGGGAGTAAGAGTTTCGAGTTATTGGAAGTGGAGAACGATAAAATCAAGTGCATTAACTTTCACTGTTAATTGATTTCCTTGTATAAGATGACATGCATCTTCATTTGTCCATATATTTTGAATGGTATTGTAGTGAGTTGACATTGGAACTGTTATTTCTACAGGCTCATTGGCACTATTAATAAAAAAAAGTAACTTTTCATCATCTGTTATTTTTTCGTATACAATTGTATTTTGTATGTGATTATATGGTATGAACTGAAACTTACCGGCACTTCCAAAAGGTTTAAGTGTGTGACGAAAGAAAGTGCATTTTTGAATGAAGTTATACATATCTAAGTTTTGTTTACTTTCATCCCAAACCATGCATGCCCGACAGTCTGGATCAGCCCCTCCGCTCATTCCGATTTCTTCTCCATAATAAATGCATGGACTACCTGGGTAGGAGAGGAAAAATAAGTACATTAACTTAACTTTTTCGAGTTCTCCATTACAAACATTTAAAACTCTTTGTGTATCATGACTACTAATAATGTTCATCAACACATCGTTGACATAAGGTGGATACATTTGAAGTAAGGAAGTAATGCTCCCTTGAAAATTTTGTGCGTCTATTTTATCTTGACCAAAATAATGGATGAGTAACATAGAGAGAGGATAGTTCATTACACTATCAAATTGGTCACCTCGTAACCATGGTAAGGCATCATGCCATACTTCTCCGACGATATATGCCTCTGGATTGATCTCCTTTATTCTAACTCGAAATTCTCTCCAAAAAGAGTGATCAACTTCATTAGCAACGTCCAATCTCCAGCCATCAATTTGAAATTCCTTCGTCCAAGCACAGGCAATATCGATAAGATATTTCTTTACATCAGGATGTGTAGTATTAAATTTTGGCATAGAATCTTCAAAAGCAAACGTTTCGTAACCTGATTGATGAGTGTGAAACCAGTGATAATAAGGAGAAGTACTACCATGTTTTTTAACATCAATAAACAAAGGAAAATCTTTACCACAGTGATTGAATACAGCATCTAAGATGATGCGAATGCCCCGTTCATGACACATAGTGATAAGTGCCTTTAGAATTTCCTTGTCTCCGAAATGTGGATCGATTTCTCGATAATTTGTCGTGTTGTATTTATGGTTTGAAGGAGATAAAAAAATTGGTGTAAGATAAATACCTGTAATTCCTAGTTTCTCAAGATAATCGATGTGATTGATGATCCCTTGTAAATCACCTCCGAAAAAATTATCGAACGTAGGTTTTTGACTTCCCCAATTCTCGGTATTAGGAGGATTAATTGTTGAATCACCATTTGCAAACCGTTCTGGGAAAATTTGATACCAAATCGTATCCTTTACCCAAGAAGGTGCATGAAATTGTTCGGTTTGATGGAGATAGGGATGAGCGAAATAATAGGATGTATCATCATAAGTAGTGACTTGATAAAATCCTTTTTCAGTATAAGTCCATTGTTCGGTTTCACAACATACTTCAAAGACATAACGAAGACGTTTGAATGTTGGCTTTACCTTACAAACCCAATAATCAAAAAGTTGATCACTTCCAATGATATTCATTTTCTTACGTGTGTTTTGCCATTGACCTTCATGCCAATCGTAAGGATCTCCATATACAAGTGTGACATCTGTTAAATCCCCTTTTTTTGAACGAAGTTTTATCTCAATCGTTTGTTGATCAATTCCATATAGGTACGGTACATCTGTACGATGATATATAGCTGCTTTATCCACTACAATTCCCCTCACTTTTACTCTGACAACGTAGTCTTATGATCAGCATACCCTCTTCTTTTAATAATTTATTCAAATTTGTGGTAAAGTTTAAGGACTAGATGTAGGATAATTATTAAATGTTTACCAATTTGTTTCCTTCAATTATGATGGTTGGTAAGTATTAAAGTAGATAGATATAAAATTTAAGTTATTCATGGGATTTAATAAAGTGAAACGTCTATCACGGTCTGTTGTCTTTCAACCTCACACTGATGAATAGAGGAATCAATCAGTGGACATGTGATAATTGTGATTTTAATGAATTGTAAGGAGTTTGTGATGATTCAACATACTTTCAATGAACGTATAATTGAGAAGTTAGTAACTATTATAACCGAACATAAACAAAAGATTATGGCTAACTGGCTAGAAACAATCTATTTGTTGAAAGATGATCCGTTTTATGATGAGATCGTATTGAATGCCGAAAGTACAATTACGTTTATTTTAAAATATCTTAAAGAAGATGATGAAGATTATGTTATCCATCTAACTCGAAAGATTGCTATTGAACGTATACAGGCAGGTGTAAACATTAATGAACTTGTGAACAACATTAATGTAGGTCGAACAATTATTAATCGATTAATTATAGATTCTGATTTGGATGAGCAAGAAAAGTTGGAAGGCATGGTACTGGTCGATCAAGTGTTTCATAAATTTCTATATTATGCAGTTAAGGAATATACAGAGTTGAAGGATAAAATCATTCGTGAGAAAAACTTATTTATTCAAGAGATGCATACTGATCGCTTATCAATTCTTGGACAAATTGCAGCAAGTTTTGCTCATGAATTTCGTAATCCATTAACATCGATTAAAGGATTCTTGAAATTACTGACACAAAAATATAAAAATGATGAACAAGCTAAATATTATTTTGAGATTGTGGACAATGAAGTTGAGAGTTTAGAAGGCAAGCTTTCACAATTTTTGTATCTTTCTAAAGTACGTGGTTTAGATGATGAGATGAATGTCGTTAATTTGAATGACATTGTGCAAGATATGGTTAATTTTCTCTATCCCAAATTTCTTGAAGAAACTATTGAGGTTGTCATTGAGTTAAATGAAGATTGTTATATTGAAGCTGTTGAAGACCAAATTAAACAAATTTTATTAAATATTTTAACAAATGCTGTTGAGGAGCTAGCAAGCCTTGCTTCATCTCGATTAATTCGAATATCTGTTTTCACAAAGGGAGACAGTGGGGTTTTAGAAATAGCTAATAATGGCACGAAAATACCTGATTATTTAGAGAGTAACATTTTTGAACCATTTGTAACGACAAAAGATGTTGGAACTGGTTTAGGACTGTCAGTATGTAAGCAAATAGTCGAAAAGCATAATGGTTCGTTACAAGTGGATTCTCAAGAAGATTGGACAACTTTTTTAATTAAGTTCCCATTAACTAAAGTATACTAGGGTGAAAAAACCCCTTTACTTCATTTTAAGTATGAAGTAAAGGGGTTTACAATTTCCTTATTAATTAACGTTAAAATAACGAGCTTCTGGATGAGCAAACACAATTGCAGAAACAGATGCTTCAGGTTGCATCATAAAGCCATCTGTTAATTGTACACCAATATCTTCTGGGTGAAGTAAATCAAATAGCAATTCTTGATCTTCAAGGTTTGGACAAGCTGGATATCCGAATGAAAAACGTTGTCCTTGATATCTGGCAGAAAAACGATCTTGCATTGTCATCTCTACTGAATCTGGGAATCCCCAATTATCTCGGATAAGTTGGTGGACACGTTCAGCTAGACCTTCAGCTGTTTCTAGAGCAAGTGCTTGTAATGCGTGATTTTTCAAAAATTCTCCGTCGGATTTTAGTTGATCTGCTTTGTTTCTTACACCGATTCCTGCCGTTACGGTCATAAATCCAACATAATCCATTTCTCCACTTGATACAGGACGAAGGTAGTCTGCTAAACATAAATACGGCTTCTTATGCTGTCTAGGGAACGTGAATCTTTTTAACACATGGGAATGGTTGTTCGGATCATAGACAATAACATCATCACCCTCAGCTTGTGCTGGGAAAAACTGATAAACGGCGGCTGCTTTAAGAAATTTTTCGCGTTTTGCTTCTATTAACAGATCATCAACTAATGCTTTGAGTTCAATTACTTTTGAGTTACCTTCTTCTAACAGTTTTTTGATTTTTCCTTTCAGACCAAGATGATGACCAAGTAACATCTGTAGATTAATGTACGGTTGGATTTGTGAGAGATCATAATCTTTAAGTACATGTCGTTTCATATCATTTGGTACAAATACTTGTACATCAGTAGCTACGTTAGAACGCACTTTCGTTAAGGTAGATGTAACGTTGTTTGATTCTTGCTTAATAACAGTAGTTGCCTTCGTTTTTGGTAGTAAGGGAATTTCACCATTGTTCAAGTCGTTAGCAAGGCTAAGACCATTCATCGCATCTTTTGCATACAAAACATGTCCGTCATATTCACCAGCAATTTTATTTTCAGTGAACTTACGCGAGAGTGCCGCACCTCCAACGAGGATAGGGATTGAGATGTTAGCTTGCTTTAAATCTTGTGCTGTTAGTACCATTTGTTGAGCGGACTTAACGAGTAAGCCTGAGAGACCAATAATATCTGGTTGTTCCTTTTGAACGACTGAGATTAATTCAGAGGGAGTCACTTTAATGCCAAGATCAATGACTTCAAAGCCATTATTACTCAAGATGATTTCAACGAGATTTTTTCCGATATCGTGAACATCTCCCTTTACAGTTGCAAGTACAATCTTTCCTTTTTTACCAGAGTTATCTGTTGCTTCCATATAGTCTTCAAGAAATGTAACAGATGCTTTCATCACTTCAGCACTTTGTAGAACTTCGGCAACGATTAGTTGGTTGTCATTGAATAATCTTCCAACTTCCGCCATGCCTGTCATTAATGGTCCATTAATAATATCAAGAGGTTTATCATATTCATCTAATGCTAGTTCGAGATCTGGGAGAAGACCCTCTTTTGTACCTTCAACAATATAGTTCGCTAGTCGTTCAGGGAGTGATAAGTTTTTTTCGACTTTTACTTGTTTCGTTTTCTTTCCACGATAATGTGCTGTAAAGTCTGCTAAAATCTTATCATTTGTTTCAAATAGTAGTTTTTCTGAAAGTATGACTTCGTCCTCAGGAATGGATGCGAATCGTTCTAGCTTTTCGGTATTTACGATTGCATAGTCTAGTCCAACTCTTGTGCAGTGATATAGAAAAACAGCATTTAATACTTCACGACCAGCGGGAGGCAGTCCGAACGAAACGTTACTTACTCCAAGGATAGTCAAACACTCAGGTAATTCCTCTTTGATAAGGCGAATCCCTTCGACGGTTTCTTTCGCTGCACCGATATAAGCTTCATCTCCAGTTCCAACAGGGAAGACAAGCGGATCGAATATAATATCTGAAGGTGAAATGTTGTGTTCGTTAACAAGGATAGTAAAGCAACGCTTTGCAACTGCTAATTTTCGCTCAGCAGTAACTGCCATTCCTTCTTCATCTATTGTTCCAACGACCACAGCTGCGCCGTACTGTTTAATAATAGGAAGAGTTTTCTCGAACCGTTCAATACCATCTTCAAGGTTAATAGAATTAATGATTGCTTTTCCTTGTGAATATTTAAGAGATTTTTCGATAACTTGCTCATCAGTTGAGTCAATGACGAGTGGAACTTTTACTTTTTGAGTTACTTGTTTCATAAATTGTTCCATATCTGTTAGTTCATCACGATCGGGATTTGCAAGACAAATATCGATAACATGAGCACCGTTTTTCACTTGTTTTCGTGCTATTTCAGCTGCTTCTTCATATTTTTCATTGACGATTAACTCTCTGAATTTTTTAGAACCGATAACATTTGTACGTTCTCCTACAAACAAAGGTCGCATCGTATCGTCATAAATCAATGGTTCAATACCAGAAACTTGGTGGTTTTCACGTTTCTCGTTATGAATACGTGGTTTAATATCTTTTACAGCATCCTTGATTGCACGTATATGGTCAGGGGTAGTACCGCAACAACCTCCTACGATGTTTAACCAGCCTTTTTCTGCAAATGCTTTGAGTTTGGCAGCCAGTGATTGTGGTGTTTCGTGATAATTGCCTTCTTCATCCGGTAATCCGGCATTTGGATAACAGTGTACAGCACAGTCGGCGAGATTTGAGAGTGAACGGATATGATCAGTCATGAATTCTGGCCCTGTTGCACAATTAAGTCCAATAGCAACAGGTTGCATATGTTCGATAGAAATGTAGAAGCTTTCAATATTTTGACCTGCAAGTGTCGTTCCCATCGGTTCAATTGTTCCAGAAATAATGAGAGGTAGAGATTTTTTGCATGCGCGTTGTGCGCGTTGAATGCCGAGATAACCAGCTTTAACATTTAACGTATCTTGGCTCGTTTCTAAAAGTAGAAGATGTGAGCCACCATCAATTAAGCCTTTTGCTTGAGTTTCATAGTCTTCTACTAATTGCTCAAAGGTAATCCCACCTGTTACAGACAGTGTCTTCGTTGTTGGTCCTAGTGCACCAGCTACAAAACGGGGGTGGTCGTCTGTTGAGAATTCTTCAACTACCTTTGCAGCAAGCTCAGCAGAACGTCGGTTGATTTCATATGCTTTGTGACCGAGATCATATTCATCTAAGACAACGGGTGTTCCACCGAAAGAGTTTGTTTCAATTATATCTGCGCCAGCTTCTAGATAAGAGCGGTGAATCCATTCAATCACTTGTGGGGAAGTGAGGTTAAGATATTCATTGCAGCCTTCGTACTCAGGTCCGCCAAAGTCTTCAATGCTTAAGTCAGCTTCTTGTAGCATCGTGCCCATTGCACCATCAAATATAAGAATACGCTGTTGTAAATGTTTGAGAAATTGATTGTTAGACATGATGAACCTTCCTCTCTATAGATGAGTTATCTTTTTGATGAATATAATGAGCTAATGTAGCCGTCATTTTATAACGCATAAATGGTGTAATTAAGTATATTCCATTGAAGTATTGCATCGCTGTATCAATCAATTCTTTCGCAATAGCAATCCCTTCAGACTGCGCACTTTCCTTATCAGTCCCGCATTTTACCATTCTTTCCCTCGTTTGATCGCTTAGCTTAATGCCCGGTACTTCATGATGAAGGAATTCGGCATTTTTACTGCTAACGAGTGGCATAATTCCTATATAAATTGGAGTAGTTAAGTGTTTCGTAGCTTGATAGATTTCCTCAATTTGAACTCGTGAAAAAATTGGTTGACTGATGAAGTAATCTGCACCGTATTCAATTTTTTTCTCAAGACGTTGAACAGCTTTTTCTAAGTGACGGACATTAGGATTGAATGCGGCTCCAACTGAGAACGAACATTTTTGTTTTAGCGGTTTTCCCGAGAAAGACACTCCTTCGTTCAATTGCTTAATGTATTGAATTAATTCAAACGAAGATAAGTCATAGACAGAGCTAGCTCCAGGGAAGTCACCAACTTTTGTTGGGTCTCCAGTAACTGCAAGGACATCATGCAGACCGAGTGTATGAAGACCCATCAAGTGAGATTGTAGGCCGATTAGATTTCGGTCACGACATGTTAAATGAACGAGTGGTCGTGTTTTGTATTCATTTTTTGCTATTGTCGCCATGGCAGTATTACTAATTCTAGGAGAAGCAAGTGAGTTATCTGCTAATGTCAATGCATCGATGCCAGCTTCTTTTAATGCCTTTGTTCCTTCGAAAAATGTCTGAGTATCAAGGTGTTTAGGTGGATCAAGCTCAACGATTACCGATCGACGTTCTTTAGCAATATCTTGTAATGGGACTTCCTCACGTTTTGTTTGTTGTACTGTAATTTCCGATCGAAACGGTTTAATTACTTTTTCACTGACTGGTTTCTGTCCTTTTAATTTTGAGTGAAAGGCTTGTATGTGTTCAGGAGTCGTTCCACAACATCCACCGAGTAAACGGACACCTTGTTCACGCAAGTCAAGTGCGCATTGCTCGAAATAACTTGCATCTGATTCGTAAATAAATCGACCATCAACATAATCAGGTAAGCTTGCATTAGGATAAGCGGATAGGTAAGCGTGATCTAGTAATGGTACTTGTTCTAGTGATTGAATGATGTGATAAGGACCCAGTCTACAATTAACACCTGTTACGTTTGCCCCAAGTTCGGCAAGTTGTTTTAGCCCTTCAGCTAAAGGAGTTCCATCTTGGAGAACACCAACTTCATGCAATGATAATTGTGCAACAATCGGTTTATCTGTTTCTTTTCTTGCAATTTCTAGAACTGTTTTTAATTCAGTAAAATCATAATATGTTTCGAGTAACAATCCATCTACGTCTTCTGTTAATAGTGGGTAAAGTTGTTCACGAAATGTACGTTTTACTTCGGTAAGCGTAATATCCTGCTTTCTTATACCTCGTAAACCACCCATTGTTCCGAGGACGTGTGTTTGTTCTTTGGTTTTACTTGCACGTTTTGCAATTCGGCAAGCTTGCTCATTTAACTTTTTCACTTGATCTTCTAAACCGTATCGAGCTAATTTAATATAGTTTGCACCATAAGTATTTGTTTGGATAACATCTGAACCAGCCTTTAAATAGGCGAGATGAATTTGTTCAATTCGTTCTGGTTGAGATGTATTCAGTTCTTCGAAGCAAAAATCGACTCCGTAAGAATATAACAATGTACCCATCGCACCATCACCAATTAAGATTTCATCTTTTAAGCGTTCTAGTAATTTCATATTCTCCACCACCTTCTTTTTTATGAAGAAAAGGAACGAAGCGAATAAAAATAATATTATTCATTATTTCGCACGTTGCACTTATCAATGTTGAATTATATTTCATGGAATTGATTAAAAGAGCAATAAAATAAGCCATCTTCTTGGAAATAAGAAGAATGGCTGTGTATTTGAATTCTTCTTATCTATCAAGCTTTAAACACTTGCTGGAGTTAGCACCTGACCATTTAGGCTGGTTGCTGAGACTTCGTAGGGCCAGATCCCTCCGTCTCTCTTGATAAGAATTAACTATTTAATTTAGTAGCTTGTTATGTAATGTACACCACCTTTATGTGAATTGCAAGAAAATTTTGAAGTGAAAATCATAAAAATAAAAATCCCGTTATCATTTTTAGATAACAGGATTAGTTATTACAAGTGATCGGTCTTTTTTGAGAATTGACGTTCACCGTTCTGACGGTTTTTTTCGATGATTTCATTTTTTTTCGCACGTTGAGCATTTTTATCAACTGGTTTTTTATCATTATCTTTTGTAGATGACATAAGTGCAGCTCCCTTCGTAAGTTGCTGTACTTATTCTTTGTAGTATTTATTTAATTATTCTTCAACTTTATTTAAGAAAAATAAAGCGAGTGCGCCTGTGCCAGTATGTGCACCTATTGCTGAACCAAGAGGTTGAATTAAGAAATCTTTTGCACCAAACTTTTCTTTTACTAATTCTTTTAATTTTAATGCACTTTCTTCATCATTTCCATGTGTAATACCGATTGTTTGTTGAGCTATCTTAGAGCCACGTTCTTCAACTATTTCCAGTAGTCGTTTAATTAGCTTTTTTCGCCCTCTTATTTTTTCGAAAGGAAAGAGTTTACCATCATCAAGGTGAAGAATTGGTTTAATGTTTAATAAACCACCGACAAAAGCAGATGTGCGACTAATACGTCCTCCTCTGTATAAGTGCTCAAGTGAATCGACGGTGAAAATGTGTTCTATGTGGTTCGATAATTGTTTTATAACTTGAATAATTTCATTTAAATTTTTATGTTTTTTCACCATTTCAGCTGCACGTTGTACGATAAGACCTTGTCCAAGTGAGCCGCTTTTTGAATCGATAACTGTCAAGTTAAGGTTTGGATATTGACTAGCTACACTTTCCTTCATCATTACTGCAGTTTGATATGTACCTGATAAGTGTGATGAGAAAGCAATGAAAATTGCAGTTTCATTTTCCTTAGCTACGTTCGTAAATGTTTCTTCTAAGATAGCAGGAGAGACTTGGGATGTTTTTGCGATTTTCCCTTTCTCTAATTCTTCATACACAGTTTGTATTTCGATCGTTTCACGGTCTAAATAATCCACACCATCTATATGTACACCGAAAGGCACGCAAGTAATATTTAATTGTTCTAAAATTTCGTTTGATAAGTCACAGCCACTATCAGTAATAATTCGAATACTCATTTAGTCACCTTCTCTTTATCTGTTTAAGTTTATCACGGTTTAACTGACACTAACTAACATTTCAAGGTAAGGGTTGGAGAAAGTATAGAGCAACGATTAAGTGTCAGTAACTACTCTATAGATTCAACTAACCATTTTTGAGAGAATACTTACAATAAAGAAAGTTACACCTTATTTTACGGTTGATACTATCTTTTTTCAATATTTCTAATAGATATTCATAACATATCATAGATAACGATAAGAATGTGCAATTTGTTGCTTTTATTTTACAATAAGAAACTTTATAATTAGCAAAGCATTTCTAAATTTGTTTAATTAGTAATTGTCTTTCAAGCGATTCTAACAGCTGACTTACTATACATAGTTTCTTCAATGGAGTTTACATAAAAACAACAATAATCACTGTCACGTTAACTGCCAAGTGATATACGTGAAAAAATGGTAGTTTTATGATTATTGATTGTATGCGGCTTTTTGTTTTAAAAGGAGGATATGAAAGTGTTATTAATGGAGTCCAAGAAAATCGCAGTTGTAATATTAGGTGCTGCGTTGAATGCAATAGCAATGAACTTGTTTTTAATTCCTGCAAATGTGTATGCCAGTGGATTCACAGGGATTGCCCAATTAATATCAAGTTTGTTACAGCAATTTATAGAAATTGAGGATGTAACAGGTATTATTTTATTACTCTTAAACATTCCAGTAGGTATATTAGGGTGGATGAAGGTAGGGAAAAGTTTCACAATTTACAGTATTGTAAGTGTTGTATTTACGACTATTTTTATGCAAATCATTCCAGTGACTTCCCTCTCTCCTGATATTATGTTAAATGCAGTGTTTGGTGGTGTTATTATAGCTGTTGGGGTTGGTTTTACTCTTAAGTGGGGTGCATCAACTGGAGGTATGGACATTATCGCAATGATTTTATCCCGTATGAGAGATAAGCCGATTGGCATGTACTTTCTATTCATGAATTCTGTTATCATTTTAGTTGCAGGTCAACTATTTGGCTGGGAGAAGGCGTTATATACACTCGTTACACTATACGTATCGACACGTGTAATTGATGCAATTCATACTCGCCATGAAAAACTAACTGCAATGATTATTACGAAAAAATCTCAAGAACTAGAGGATGCGATTCATTCTAAACTAGTAAGAGGTATTACGACAGTGCCAGCGAGAGGGGCATTTACGAAAGAAGACAAAGAAATGCTTATTATCGTTGTTACTCGTTACGAGTTATTTGACTTAGAGCAAATTATCCGTGAAGTAGATCCTGCAGCGTTCACTAATATCGTACAGACTACGGGAATCTTTGGATTTTTCCGACGAGATTAACCCAATTGTAACTTTTCCTTTTGTTAATATAGGACTACAATAGGTATATAAAGGAGTGAAGTCTCATGATGAAAAAATTATTTACTCTACTATTTGTTGGAGCATTACTTTCGGGTTGCGGACAAATAGGTCAACAAAGTGAAAACCCACCAATAGACGAACCTAATCATAATGAAAAAGTTGTAAATGCTGAACAAACGTTAGAATCGTTTGGGACATCAGTTGATATTCATCAAAGTGGTGACGCGATTTTATTTGATTTAGCGTTAGCTAATAATAGTGAAGAAGAAGCGATCGCTACATTTTCAACAAGTCAACAATATGAAATCGTTGTGACAAATGAGGAAAATGAAGAAGTTTATCGTTATTCAGAAGACAAGGACTTTACGCAAGCACTTAAAGAGGTTTCGATCGCACCAGATGAAGTTAAGAGTTGGAATGAACAATGGACACCAGAGTCACTTGAGAGTGGTACATATGAAGCAACGGTAACGATTAAAGTGAATCAGTTGAATGGTGAAAGAGTACCGACGGGTGCATTCACGATGGAAAAAACGTTCTCATACGATGAACCGGGTACAGCGTTCCGAAATATTCAAGTCGAAGGGTCAAACGGGAATTATAAGATCACGGGTGAAGCACGTGTGTTTGAAGGTGAGTTCTTCTATTCAGTTGAAGAAGGTCATGATTATTTAGTCGATGAGACACTAGTGAAGGTTGACCAAGGTGGCCCTAATTGGTCTGAGTTTGAAATTACCTTATCTATTCCTGAAGAACAACTTCCAGTGGATGGTACGCTTGCACTAGTTTTGTATGAGGTTTCTGACAAAGATGGTTCAATTATGAATGTGAAGTCAGTGAAAATCGATCAGATTAAGAAGGATGTTGAATAATACATTTGTTGCCGAGGAGAAATCCTCGGTTTTTTTTGACTAAAATTCATGACAAAAAAATAGCGATTAATCTACTG
The DNA here is from genome assembly GCF_001742425.1 of Bacillus solimangrovi. Taxonomy (GTDB): domain Bacteria; phylum Bacillota; class Bacilli; order Bacillales; family Bacillaceae_N; genus Bacillus_AV; species Bacillus_AV solimangrovi. The sequence continues at coordinate 114,296 of NZ_MJEH01000055.1, read as the reverse complement.
AAAATGATATAGTAGATATAGAATAAATTTACTTAATTACCATGTCAAATGAGGTATAACCTCTTTAAGTGGAAATGTGGAAATACTGAATGTATAGATGGGGGAATTGTATGTTTGGGTTAAAAGCAGAAAATAAGCGATTAAAAGAGGAAATAGAACAATTAAGGTTGGAGATAGAAGAGCTAAAGGAAAGTAAGGAAGAGCCGAATTACAAACTTCAGGAGTTTTTTGAGGATTTTTTTGGAGATTTAGAAGCAACATTTCAAAAACACGAAGCGATAAACGCACAGCATGACGTATTAGATACACTTGTGATGAAGCTTAGAGATCGATTTGATGCTGTTAATGAAATCAGTAGACAATCAAATGAAATATCTGAGGTTATGCAAGATAAAGGTGAGACGCTGATAGAATCAACAAACGGAATGGTAAAAGAATCACAAGAAGGGTTAGAAGCAGTTAGTAAGGTTGAGACACTCATTAAGCAACTTGGTGATCAATCGAAAGAAACGTCAAAGAGTATGACACAGCTCGGTGTGCGTTCGAAAGAAATTGAAGATATTGTAAAGGTAATTAATGAAATTGCTGAACAAACAAACCTTCTTGCGTTAAATGCTTCAATTGAAGCCGCTCGAGCAGGAGAACATGGAAAAGGTTTCGCTGTCGTTGCAAATGAAGTCCGTAAGCTTGCAGAAAATACAGCGCAAAGCACAAAAAATATTGATGATTTAACAAAACGTATTCAACAAGAAATTGAAGAAGCATTAGAAGATTCTCAGAATAGTATTAAATCTGTAAATGATGGAATAGAATTAAGTACAACAACAACGGAAAAGATCGAACATATATTAGAGGTAATTGGAACTGTAAAAGATGATGTAAATGGCGTGCTTAGTACGATTCAAAATCAAAAAGTATACACGAAAGATGTTATGAGTGAAATTGCTACAACGAAAGATTTATTTGAAGAAATTAATGAAGCGATAGTTAAACATATTGATGATGCGAATGAAGTCGATGAGAAGATAGCAAAAGATATGGAAAAATATCACGAGATCAAACAATAATTAAAAGAGGATGCACTTATGGTAGATAAGTGCATCCTTATTATGTTTTGAGTATTATTTAATAAAACTTTAAATTATCTAGAGTTTTTTAATCCTAAATAATTTGAAGTAATATCTTATTATTTTTCATTATTTGATGTAGCGTTATCTAGCTGTTGTTGAAATTGTCTTAATTGATCGCGTTCTGCATTTGTTGAATTAGCATAAGCAGAGGAAAGGTTGTTTTTAGCAGTTTCAACCTGAGCTTGGGCTTGACTATCCCCTTGTTTAATACTTGCTTCAGCACGTTGAACGGCATCTCTAGCTAATTGAAAGAGTTTGTTTCCCAAAGTTAGAATCCTCCTTCAGAGGAATCTTCTGCGAGGTTTTGTTTTCTTTCGTTAGCTTCTTCAAGCGTTGAGTAGTATGGGATTCTTTCGTCGTGTTTTTTCACTGAATCAGAACTTTGCTGTGCAAAACGTTTTGACTTATTACGTTTACCCATGCGAATTCCCCCCTTATTCGTATGCGAGCTAAAGAAGCTCTTCTATAGTTTGTGCAGATGATTATACTGAATAAGAGGGAATTAGTGGTAGTTATTTATGTGCTGGAAGTGAAAAAGTTTTTTCTAAAAAGGCCGCGACACCATGTTCATTATTGGAAAAAGTGATTTCATTACTTAATGATTTTAGTTCATCTATTGCATTGTCCATTGCGACTCCTATACCTGCATAATCCAACATTTCCAAATCGTTATCTTCATCTCCAAATGCAACGATGCGCTCTTTTGGGATGTTATAATGTTGAGCTATTTTTTGAATACCTACTGCTTTATTTAATCCAGATTTTACAATTTCGATTACGTGCCAAGGAGCTGCCCATTTGCGATGTTCAATTAATTCGGCATGTGTATCATTTAAATGTGTACGTATTTGGTCAACTTTTTCTGCTTCTGGATATATTAATAAAGAAGTTGGTGATTCTTCTAACAATAAATCTAATCTTCCTGATTTCACCTGAGAACTACCCATTGTGAATAGATCAATGATTTTTTTATCATGATAGTGGAGAAAGACGCGGTCTTGAACTTCTGCAATCATATTTTTTATCCCAAACTCATCACATGCTTGGATGATACGTTTTGCTGTTTTATGTTCTAAAGGTGTGTGAAAGTTCCCCCAGCCAGTGTCTTTTGGATGGTGGATATGTGCCCCGTTAAAGTTAACAATTGGGGTATTTAATAGCAATTCATTATAATACATTTTACTTGAACGGTACGGTCGCCCTGTTGCAATCATAACGATATGTCCTTGAGAAATCATGTTTCCAATCGCTTGTTTTGTACGATCAGAGATTGTTTTTTCATTTGTTAATAATGTCCCATCTAAATCTAATGCAATTAAATGTTGTTTTTTCATTAGCTCAATCCTTTCATATGATTAGTTTAACAGTTCAGAAAGAGTGTTATGTTTCATTATAAAGGAAGAGTATGATTTCTGTGTAAAATATGTTTTAATACATGAATTACGATTTAATCGAAATTCAAATAAAGATGTTGTCAGAAAAAGTACAAAATTTTGTGCTTGCGATTTTATTTAATTGGTAAAACATGAGATAATTAAGGGCAACTGTAAGAATTAAAGGGGAGCTTTGAAATGATCACAATTGTGAAAGAACAACCAGCTAGTATACCGACATTACATGTTGTGCAAAAGGACAAAATGAATGAACAGTTGCCAACTGTTATCTTTGTACATGGTTTTTTGAGTGCGAAAGAACATAATTTGCATTATGCATATTTATTAGCTGAACAAGGTATGCGTGTTCTCTTACCTGAAGCATTATATCATGGTGAAAGAAATGAAAATCTTACAGAAGCACAGTTAAACTTTTCATTTTGGCAGATTGTGATTCAAACCATTCATGAATTAGACAAAGTGAAGGAAGTCTATGTGAATAAAGATATGGTTGAGCCATCTAAAATTGGGCTCGTCGGAACATCTATGGGTGGAATCATAACACTTGGTGCATTAACTCAATATGAATGGGTCCGCGCTGCCGTCTCACTAATGGGAAATCCATCATATGAAAAATTGGCACGTTGGCAAATAGGTAATATTAAACGAAATCGTATTCCTTTCAAATTGGATGATACGGTCATTGAGACTCAAATTCAGCAACTTGAAACTTACGATTTGTCGAAACAAATGAATAAAGCATCACAAATTCCTTTGCTATTCTGGCATGGGAAGTTAGATACAGTTGTTCCATTTGAACATGCATATGAATTTTATAATGACTTACGAACGAATTATTCGAATGCTATAACATCATTTATCGTTGATGAACATACAGGGCATAAAGTATCGCGTGAAGGTGTATTAGCAACAGTAGATTGGCTTAAGAGATATTTATAACGCTAAGACTCCTACTTCAAAACTTAGAAGAATTAACGAAGTTTAAGTGGTAGAGGGCCTTGGTCATACCCTTTAGGTATAAGTACCAGTAATTACCTGATTGGTTCAACTAACCATCAGTGAAGTATGAAGTAAAACTTCCACTGATGGAAATTTTACTTTATAAATAAAATTGACCATTATCATTTGATCTTTTATGCTTACGCATGATAAGGTTCAAATGAATAACAACTATATTTAACAACACGTTTATAGTAGTTATTAGTTTAAGTATAAGTAATTTTCTACTATAATGAGATTATCCCCTTGAGTGGAAAGGAGATTTATAATGGATAAAGCACTAGAAGAGAATATGATGGGTGCGTTAGAAAATGTAATTGACCCTGAATTAGGCATTGATATTGTAAACCTCGGTCTAGTATATGGAGTAGACATAAATGATGAAGGTGTAGCAGAAGTGACAATGACGCTTACTGCAATGGGTTGTCCACTTGCAGGACAAATTGAGAGTGACGTTCACCGTGCACTTTCAGATCTTCCTGAAGTAAAAGAAACAAAAGTGAATATCGTTTGGAGCCCACCGTGGTCAAAAGATAAAATGTCTCGTTATGCAAAAATTGCATTAGGTATTGCTGATTGATTGAAAACAAGCACACTACATATATAGTGTGCTTGTTTTTGTTATGAATATGATTTTATAAATTCACTTAATATGTGTGTATGGATGTTATAACCTAGTGCGAGTCTATAAACATTCTTCTTTTAACAGAGAGAGTTTTAACCTCAATGTTCCCCTTTTACTTACATCAATTAAGTTGCGTTTTTTTAATTTTGTTAGTGTTCGACTCACAGTTTCGCGTGATGCTCCGATCATATTGGCAAGCTCTTGGTTTGTGAACTGAGTAGTTAATTCATATGAATTTTCATTAATTTCTGTACCATGTGATTCAGCAAGTCGAATAAGCAGTTGTAATATTTGCTCATAGGAATTGTTAAGAATTTGTTCTTCTAATCTTTTTTGTAATTCTACAATTTTACTTCCCATCATGCGAAATACTTTAATTGACAGTTGAGGAGAGTGCATGAGTATGTTTTCAAACTGAGCAACTTTTAATACAACGAGTGTTGTTGCTTCTGTAGATTCTGCGTGAGCAGGGTAAGGCATTCCTTTCTGGAAGAAACCTGCATGTGGAAACATGTCCCCGTTCTGTAAAACAGCAACAAGCTGTTCTTTTCCTTGAATATCATTTTTGAAAATTTTTACTTTCCCATCTAAAATAAAATATACATTTTCCAAAGTCTCACCTTGCATAAAAATAAATTCTCCTGAGACATATTCTCTCGTTTGTACAATACTTAAGACAGGTTCAATTTCTTCATCAGTTAATTCGCGAAATAGCGGTATGCTTTTAAGTAACGTGCGAATGGCTTGTTGTGTCATTCATTTATCCTCCACTGTAGTCTTAACTCCATTTTATCATAAGAAAACGCAAAACGATCAACTGTAGCACTTGATGTAAGAATCACCTTAACGTCACAAAATATCGTTCTTAATAATGAGATTGTCTAATTGGTGGTATATGAGAATAATTATACGTTTGTATACAAGATGGTTGATTCATATCTGTGATATTAAAAGGTTTTAAAAAATATTATTTTTATTAAATATTCAATTGATTTTATTTTTATACACATATATAATGAGATTTAAATTTAAAAAAGATTCACTTACAGGTGAAATGGAGGCAGAAAAGTGAGAGCAGCAATTATAGGTGCGACAGGCTATGGAGGAGCTGAGTTGGTGAGAATTCTTCATAGTCATCCAAAATGTGAAGTTGTATCTGTTCATTCATCATCACAAAGTGGAATTGAATATAAAAACAGCTATATGCATACACAAGACAGAACACCATTTGTTTTAGAAAGTATAGATGCTTATGAAATCGCAAAGAAAGCCGACATCGTCTTCATGGCGACACCAGCGGGTATATCAAGCAAGTTAACACCAGAAATGGTGGATGCAGGTCTAAAAGTAATTGATTTATCAGGTGATTTAAGAATTAAGAACTTACAAGATTATGAGAAATGGTATAAGAAAGCAGCCGCACCGAAATCTGTTGTAGAGGAAGCTGTGTATGGGTTAAGTGAGTGGAGTAAGGAGAGTGTAAGAACGGCAAAGGTTGTCGCGAACCCTGGTTGTTATCCGACGGCAACTTTACTAGGTATTGTCCCACTCGTAAATAAAGATTTAATTAAATTATCAACGTTAATTATAGATGCGAAATCTGCTGTATCAGGCGCAGGTCGTTCACCTTCAGAGGTTACACATTTTCCAGAGATGAATGATAATTTTCGAATTTATAAAGTAAATCAACATCAGCACATACCTGAAATTGAGCAGATGCTTACTAGTTGGAGTGAAGAGAAAACACCGATTTCATTCAATACACATTTAGTGCCAATGACAAGAGGAATTATGGCGACAATGTACGCACAATTAAAAAATGCGGAAAATTCAGAATCAATTCATGATTTATATAACGAAATATATGAAGACAGTCCATTTGTAAGAATAAGACCATTAGGTACATTTCCTTCGACAAAAGAGGTATATGGTTCGAATTTCTGTGATATTGGTCTTTCATATGATGAACGAACGAATCGAGTCATCGTTGTATCAGTTATCGATAATTTGATGAAGGGAGCAGCTGGGCAAGCTGTTCAAAATTTAAACATTATGATGGGAATCGAGGAGACAACTGGACTTGATTTTATTCCAGTTTATCCATAACCTAATTTGGTTAAAAGGGAGAGCATGATATGGAAATTGCAGTGAATACATTAGAAAAGATAATCAAAGTTGAAGAGGGTTCAATTGTAAGCCCGATCGGATTTCAGGCAGCTAGTATTCATGCAGGTTTGAAAAGAAATAAAAAGGACTTAGGGCTTATCGTTAGTGATGTTCCAGCACATGCTGCTGCTGTTTATACAATGAACCATTTTCGAGCTGCCCCACTTAAAGTAACGAAAATGAGTATAGAAAATGAAGGGAAACTTCAAGCTATTGTTTGTAATAGTGGTAATGCAAATGCATGTACAGGTGAACAAGGTATAGAAAATGCGTATATGATGCAGGAAGCTGTTGCAACGAAGCTCTCTCTCCCAGATCATTATGTTGGAGTTGCATCAACGGGTGTTATTGGAGAGCAGCTACCAATTGAGAAAATATTAAATGGTGTAGAAGCAATGCAATTATCTACTAATCTATCTAGTGGTAAAGGTTTTAGTGAAGCTATTTTAACGACAGACTTAGTAGAGAAGAGTGTATGTTATAAAGCAGAAATTAACGGTAAAGAGGTTACATTGGCTGCTACTGCTAAAGGATCAGGTATGATTCATCCTAATATGGCAACAATGCTCGGTTTTGTTACAACAGATATTGCTGTCGAACAAGTTAGTTTACAGCGGGGGCTACGTCAAGCAGTAGATGAAACGTTCAATTGCATTACAGTTGATGGTGATACTTCAACGAATGATATGGTCATCGTGATGGCTAATGGTGAGGCTCAAAATGAAACATTAAACGAAGTTCATCCTGAATGGAATATTTTTTATATGATGTTGAAGCAGGCTTGTGAAGAGATGGCAAAAGCAATTGCACGAGATGGTGAAGGAGCAACAAAGTTAATTGAAGTTCAAGTGCATGGAGCGACAAATGATGCTGAAGCTTCTGAAGTAGCAAAGCAAATTGTAGGTTCTTCACTTGTGAAATCAATGGTATATGGTGCAGATGCAAACTGGGGAAGGGTTATATGTGCTATCGGTTATAGTAATGCTCAAATTATTCCAGAGAAGGTTGATGTTTTGCTCGGTGACGTACAAATGTTAGTTGGTGGGGAGCCTATTCAATATTTGGAAGAAGACGCAACTGCTCAATTAAAAGAAGAAATGGTAGTTATTAAGGTAAACCTCAATTTAGGTGCAGGAAAGGCAAAGGCTTGGGGGTGTGACCTTACGTATGATTATGTCAGAATCAATGCGAGTTATCGAACATAACTAGAAACGTGAAGGAGTGCAAATGCAAAATGAACGAAACGATTGTCATAAAATGTGGTGGAAGTACGTTAGAACAACTAAGTCAACCATTTTTTGAAAGTGTCGTTGAATTAAAGAATGCAGGGAAGCAAGTGGTCCTTGTTCATGGTGGTGGTCCCGAAATTAAGAACCTGTTAACAACTCTTCAAATTGAGTCATCCTTTGTGAATGGACTTCGTCAGACATCAACTGATGTGTTAGATGCAGTGTTGATGACACTTGCAGGTAAAGTTAATAAGCAACTTGTTAGTAAGTTACAACGTATTGGCTTTAATGCATTCGGTTGCACGGGTATAGATGGAGCAATTCTAAAAGTTACTGCAAAAGATAAGGAGAAATTAGGGTTTGTTGGTGAGATTGCAGATGTAAATGGGACATTTCTAAAGGATTTATTAAAGTTAGATATGATTCCAGTGTTGGCGCCGCTCGGTCTAGATGATGACGGGCAAATTTATAATATTAATGCAGACTCAGTTGCTGGAGCAGTTGCAAATGAGCTTAAGGCGAAGCAATTATTGTTCGTTACAGATGTCGATGGCATTATGAAAGAAGGACAATTAATTGCAGCTCTTAACGAATCTGAAGTGCAAAACCTTATCGAAGATGGAACGATATATGGTGGTATGATTCCTAAGGTTGAAGCTGCACTATTATCTTTAACAGGTACTTTAAATGAAGTAGTTATTGTGAATGGGAAAGGTGCAAATGTTATGAAAAATGGAGATATGATTGGTACGAAGATTACAAAAGTAACGGAGGTAGTCTAATGAGTCATCTATTCGAAACGTACAATCGCTTCGATATTGAACTCGTTAGAGGCGAAGGAACACATGTAGTTGATCGTAATGGTAAAAGCTATCTTGATTTCATTTCAGGAATCGCTGTAAGTAATCTTGGTCACTGTCACCCAAAAGTAGTAAGTGCTGTTAAAGAACAAGCAGACCAATTATGGCACGTATCAAACCTTTTCCAAAGTAGCCTGCAAGAAAGGGCTGCACAATTATTAATTGATTCATCTGATGGGGATGCTGTATTTTTCTGCAATAGTGGTGCAGAAGCAAATGAAGCAGCGTTAAAATTAGCTCGGAAGCATACAAAAAAAACAAAAGTAATAACATTTAAGCAATCATTTCACGGACGGACTTTTGCAACGATGGCAGCAACAGGACAGAGTAAAATTCATGATGGATTTGGTCCTAAGTTACAAGAATTTATTTACTTACCATACAATGATCTCGATGCAGTAGCACAGACGATTGACAATCAAACAGCAGCAGTAATGCTAGAAGTTATTCAAGGTGAAGGTGGTGTTCACCCAGCAAATACGGACTTTCTGAAGCAGGTTGAATCACTATGTAAACAGTATGGAGCTTTGCTTATCATAGATGAGATACAAACAGGAATTGGTAGAACAGGCAAACCATTTGCTTATCAACATTATGGAATATCACCTGATATTGTGACAACTGCGAAAGGGTTAGGGAACGGATTTCCTGTCGGAGCAATGATCGGAAAGTCATACTTAAAAGAAAGCTTTGGAGTGGGTGTACACGGCTCAACATTCGCGGGAAATAATTTAGCGATGGCAGCCGTAATAGCAACTCTTGAAGAAGTGATGCAAGAGACGTTTTTAGATGAAGTTGTAACTAAAGGAGAAACATTGAAACAGCAATTAGAAGCCTCAATGATAGATTGTAAAGATGTCATAACGATTCGTGGTAAAGGATTATTACTTGGAATTCAATGTGAGGGTGATTGTATAGAATCTATACGTTTAATGAGAGAACAAGGATTACTCGTATTACCAGCAGGACCTTCAGTTATTCGATTGCTTCCCCCATTAACGGTGACGAAAGAAGAGTGTGAACAGGCAATTGAAATTATTAAGCAGACTTTGAAAAAGTAAGATTACTATTAGATGGTGTATATTTTTTTAAATAATAATGAATAAAAATTCTTATAAATTAATAATTATTCAACACGGAGGTGCTCAACGATGAACGGCTATCTAGTATTAGAAAATGATGAAAGTTTCCAAGGTGTTTGGAAAGGGGCAGTACCTGAGACACCAATCGAAGGAGAAGTTGTATTTTTTACTGGTATGACAGGATATCAGGAAGTTTTAACAGACCCATCTTTTAAAGGGCAAATTGTTGTATTAACTTATCCTTTAATTGGAAACTACGGAATAAATGACTTTGACTTTGAAAGTAGTGAACCTCAAGTTACAGCAGTTGTTATATGTGAATGTAGTGAACAAGGATATCACTATGAATCGAAAAAAACATTCAGTCAATATTTACAAAAGTGGAATATACCTGTTCTAAGTGGAGTTGATACACGAGCAGTTGTAAAGAGAATTCGAGAACAAGGGGTTATGGGAGGTTTGCTCGTTAAAGACATTGCAGATGTGCAATTTGAGCACTATCAAACAATTGAAGAAAAGAACCTTATCCCACAAGTGTCTGTAACAAAAGCACAAACATTTGGAGAAGGACATTTTCATGTCGTTCTAATGGACTTTGGTTATAAAAAGTCGATTGTTGATTCACTCGTATCTGTTGGTTGCAAAGTAACGATCGTACCTTACAATACGACTTTTCAAGAGGTATGTCAGCTAAATCCTGATGGAGTAATGTTTTCGAATGGACCAGGAGACCCGAAGCAAATGAGCTTTCATTTAAGTGAAATTAAAAAAATGGCACAACATTATCCTACATTAGCAATTTGTCTCGGGCATCAATTACTTTCACTAGCGTTTGGTGGTGAAACGGAAAAACTTAAGTTTGGTCATCGAGGTTCAAATCAGCCTGTTATCGACATAGATTCTCGTAAAGTCTTCATGACTTCACAAAATCACACGTTTGTTGTACAGGAAAACAGCTTAGAGAATACAAATTTCACTGTGCGTTATCGAAATGTAAATGATGGTTCTGTTGAAGGAATGAATCATGCGAAATATCCAATAACGAGTGTGCAATTTCACCCTGAAGCACATCCAGGCCCAGTTGATAGTGTTAGTTTATTTCATGAGTTTGTTACAAGTATGCAAAGTGTTAGGAGAGAAGAAGTTTATGCCTAAATCCAATAGAATCCAATCTGTCCTTGTGATTGGATCAGGACCGATTGTTATCGGTCAAGCAGCTGAGTTCGACTATGCGGGTACACAGGCATGTCTATCTCTAAAAGAAGAAGGATGCCGAGTTATTTTAGTTAATAATAACCCAGCAACAATTATGACAGATGAAGCAAATGCTGATGCGGTTTATTTTGAACCTTTAACGGTTGAAAGTATTGAAAAAATTATCGCAAAAGAGAAGCCTGATGGATTACTTGCAACGTTAGGCGGTCAAACAGGTCTGAATCTTGCATTTGCTCTTCATGAACAAGGAATTTTAGAAAAATATAATCTTGAATTACTCGGAACACCGATTGAATCAATAAAAAGAGGAGAGGACCGTGAAGCATTTAGAGCATTAATGCATGAATTAAATGAACCTGTGCCTGAGAGTGAGATTGTTGAAAATATGGAGCAAGCACTCTTTTTCTCTGATCAGGTTGGCTTTCCAATTATTGTTCGACCAGCTTATACACTAGGTGGTTCAGGTGGTGGAATTGCGGAGACAATTGATGAATATAAGAGTTTAGTGAGAAGTGGTTTGGATGCAAGTCCAATCACACAATGTCTCGTTGAGAAAAGTATCGCAGGATTTAAAGAAGTGGAATATGAAGTGATGCGAGATGCGAATGATACGTGTATTACCGTCTGTAATATGGAGAATATTGACCCTGTCGGAATTCATACTGGAGATTCGATCGTTGTAGCTCCATCTCAAACATTAACTGATGTTGAATATCAAATGCTTCGTTCTTCATCAATTAAAATTATTCGTGCGTTAGGAATTATTGGAGGATGTAATATCCAGTTTGCACTCGATCCAAATAGTAAGCAATATTATTTAATTGAAGTGAATCCGAGGGTAAGTCGTTCATCAGCACTTGCTTCAAAAGCTACTGGTTATCCAATTGCTCGTATTGCTGCAAAGTTAAGTCTTGGTTATACACTTGAAGAAGTGTTAAATCCTGTTACAGGTCATACTTATGCGAGCTTTGAACCTGCATTGGATTATGTTGTAGTGAAATTTCCTTGTTGGCCATTTGATAAGTTTATGAATGCTGATCGAAAGCTTGGTACACAGATGAAGGCAACAGGTGAGGTCATGGCCATCGACCGTAACTTAGAAAGTGCATTACAGAAAGCTGTTCGATCACTAGAGCTTGAAGTAGACGGTCTTGTTATGAAACAAACGACAACAGCAAGTGATGACACTTTATGGGGAAGTACATTGAAAGCAGACGATGTTCGTTTCTTTGCAATTTTAGAATTGATTCGTCGTGGTGTTCCAATAGCAGAGATTGCTAATAAGACACTCATCGATGAATTCTTCCTTGCAGCATTTAAGAGACTCATTGACATAGAGACAGAGGTTAAGGAAATGGATTTCCAAGCAGTAACCGTTGATCAAATGAAGACATTTAAAAAATATGGATTTGGAGATGCAACATTAGCTAATATGTGGCAAGTATCAGAAAAGCTTGTACGTGAAAAGAGAAAACAACATCAGATTGTACCAAGTTATAAAATGGTTGATACATGTGCAGCGGAATTTGAAGCAAATACACCTTACTTTTATTCAACTTGGTCAGGTGAGTGTGAAGTAGCTACAAGTAATAAACCGAAAGTGCTTATTATCGGTTCTGGTCCAATTCGTATTGGCCAAGGAATAGAGTTTGATTACAGTTCAGTTCATAGTGTGCTTGCTCTGCAAGAAGAAGGTTATGAGACTATTATGATTAACAACAATCCAGAAACTGTAAGTACAGACTATGAAATGGCAGACCGTCTATATTTTGAACCATTAGCTATTGAAGATGTAATGAACGTGATTGAGAAAGAGCATGTGAAGAAGGTCATCGTTCAATTTGGTGGTCAAACAGCAATTGGATTAGTAGAAGGATTAGAACAGTTTGGCATTGAGATACTCGGAACGAGTGAAGATGTGATTGATAAACTTGAGGATCGAGAGAGGTTCTATCATTTTTTGCAGGAAGTAGATGTACCACATATCCCAGGTGAAACGGCTTATAATGCAACTGATTTATCGAGCAAAGCCCAGAAGATTGGATTTCCAATTTTACTTCGACCTTCTTATGTCATTGGTGGAAAAGGGATGGCGGTGCTGCAATCACGTGAAGAGCTAGTCAATTGGCTTTCAACACAGTCTGAGAATGTATTTCCAATCCTTCTAGATGCTTATTATCCAGGTAAGGAAGCGGAAGTAGATGTATTAACAGACGGTGAAGATATCTTAATACCAACTATTATTGAACACTTGGAGAAAGCAGGAGTACATTCTGGTGATAGTGCTGCACTTCTACCAGCACAGACGTTAACAGAGGATGAAAAAGCTAACATCATTGCATACACAAAACGTCTAGCACAAGGGCTTGATTTCAAAGGTATGATGAACATCCAATTTGTCATCTATAAGGACAACGTCTATGTGTTAGAAGTGAATCCACGTGCAAGCCGTACGGTTCCGATATTAAGTAAAGTAACGGGAGTTAACCTCGTTAAGTTAGGTACGAAGTTGCTTATACGTAAAAGGTTATCTGACATAACAGCTACAGTTGGACTTCTTCAAGATAATCCATTTATCACTGTAAAATATCCAGTCTTTTCTACTGTTAAACTAGCAGGGTTAGACCCTATTTTAGGACCAGAAATGAAATCAACTGGAGAAGGAATTGCGATTGCAGAGACAAAAGAAGAGGCATTCTATAAAGCATTTAATTGGAATGAACAAAAAAATATAGATAAGAAGACGACAATTTTTATTGATAGTGATGAAATAGAAAATGGATTTATACAGCTACAAAATCTTGTGAGCAAGCATGGTTTAGAAGTTTCAACGGATAGCTTTGAAAATTGGGTTAAGTCTGAATCAGCATTAGCATTAATTAGTTTATCTAAAGAAAAGACAGAGACTCAAATATCGAAACGACAGGAAGCTATCAAATATCGTTTACACGTATTTACAGAGTGGGAAACTGTTGAAGCGTTTCTATTAGGGAAACAGAAGCATGAATACGGTGTTAAAACGATTCAAGATTGGTTAACAAAAAAAACAACGAAGGAAGAAGTGATGAAATAATGACAACTCAAACTGAGATCGGTATTAAGAATAAGGGGTTATTAACATTACTTGATTATTCGAAAGAAGAAATCATGCAGCTGTTAGAAAGTGCTTTGGAGCTAAAGAATTCAAAAGAAAATGGAGAAGTAATTGATTGGTTAAAAGGAAAGACGTTAGGTATGATCTTTGAAAAACCATCAACTAGAACTCGTGTTTCATTTGAAGCAGGAATGACACAGTTAGGAGGGCATGCAATTTATTTAGATACAAAAGGTTCTCAACTCGGTCGTGGTGAAACGATTTCTGATACAGCTCGTGTCATGTCTGAATATGTTGATGCTATTATGATTCGCACATTTGAACATTCGAAAGTTGAAGAGTTAGCTGAAGCTGCTTCAATTCCTGTCATTAATGGTCTAACAGATGACTTCCATCCGTGCCAAGCACTTGCTGATTTATTAACAATTTATGAAGTGAAGCAATCGTTACAAGGACATAAACTCGTGTATGTAGGTGATGGAAATAACGTTGCTCATTCACTTATGATTGCAGCAGCGAAAGTCGGAATAAATTGTACTGTTGCATGTCCGAATGGGTATGAGCCCGATTTTGAAATTACAAAGAAAGCACAGCTTATAGGTTCAGAGACTGGTGCTATAATTGAGATATCTAATGATGCGATGGAAGCGGTAAATGGGGCTGATTTTATATATACAGATGTGTGGACGAGTATGGGGCAAGAAGAGGAGCAACAAAAACGACTTCAAGCACTTCTGCCATTCCAAGTGAATGCTACGTTAATGGATCAAGCGGATGCACATGCGACATTTCTACATTGTTTGCCAGCCCACCGTGGGGAAGAAGTGACAGCAGATGTAATTGATGGAGTCCAATCTGCTATCTTTCAACAAGCTGGCAATCGTCTGCACGTTCAAAAGGCATTGCTCGTAAACTTATTAACATAATAGTATTTAAGTTTTAATTTTAATTATATATAAGATTGGACCTGTTTATGTAAAGTGATCATTATGATTTGTGAACCTTTTTTAACAACTATGTCATTTCTATTGACTTATCTTAATGGAAAAACTTTAATTTAAATAAGTACGTTTTCGAGGGGGAGAACAGCATGATCATAATGGTTTCAGTCATATCAGCGGTGATTATTGTGTTTGTATTTGCGTTGTATTATTGGTCGCTCAGTAAGGGGTATGCAGTGATGCCAGAAGCTAGTAAAGTTGACCCATTGCCATCTGAAGAAGAGATCGAAGAGAGAAACAAGCTATAAAGAATATGACGTGAAAAATAAAACCATCAGTGGCTGATGAAAGAACAGCACACTGATGGTTTTGTTTATGAGAATAATACAACGAGTCCCCCAACGACAAAACAGTAAATAGAGAAGATGATTAGATTGCCTTTAGCCATAACATTCATAAACCACTTTAAAGAAAAATATGAAGCGACAAGTGAGCCGATGAATGCAACTGTATAAGGAATAAACAATTCATTTAAATTAGGTGTTTCTAAAAGATCACTAATACCTAGTAATACACCACCAACGCTTACAGGAATGTATAGTAAAAATGAAAAGCGTAATGCAGTTTCTTGTTTCATACCAATCGCCATTGCTCCAACAATCGTTGCGCCTGAGCGACTGATGCCTGGAATAAGAGCGATTGCTTGTGCTAATCCAACGATTAATGCATCTTTAATAGATAATTGACGATCGCCCTTATGACCGCGCAAGTTTCGAATAAGAAAAAGTGCAATTGCTGTTACAAGTAACATAGCACCAATCATTTTAACGCCATCATCGAACATCGATTCGATCCAATCTCCGTATAAAACACCAATTACTCCTGCTGGAATTGTACCGATTATGAGATAGATGATGAATAGGAAATCAGCTTTTGATTTCTCATCTCGTTTCGTTATGTACGAAAGCCCATTAACAGTAAGACGAATCAAATCACTACGGTAAATGATTAACACAGCAATTAATGATGCGAAGTTTACAAATAATTCAAAAGAAAATCCAGGTAGGTCAATATCGAAATAGTATTGAGCAAGTCCTAAATGTCCACTTGATGAAATAGGTATCGGTTCTGTGAATCCTTGGAAAATACCTAATAATAAAAACTTTAGTAATTCAAATCCTTTTTCTAAATCCATGTTCATCCTCCATCTCATTAAAAACATGTACCGTTTCTTACTCTGTAAAAATCTTGCTTTATTAGTACGTCCTCTAAATGATAGCAATAACCTTCAGTGATGCTGTTTTATAATTAATTAACATACGATTCCTACTATATAAAATGAAAAATATTCATATCTGTTTCATTAAACATTAGATTGGTTCGACTGTAAAGAGTATTTTAGAGGATAATGTGAAACTTTGATTAGTGGAGGTCTTAGATTTAGTTGACGCGTGATAAAGACAATACCAATCATTATTATTACATGAAATGGCTTAAATATATGATGTACTAGCAATAACCTGATCTGTTTCAAAGGTCACAATCAATTGTATTCGAAACGGACAAGTTATATGAATTTCACTCATTAAATTCAGTTGGCAAGGGCATGTTAAGTAAAAAGGAGGTTAACAAAATGGGTCAGAGAAGACAATTTAATCCAGGTGATAAAGCACCGAATAATGGGATGTACGTTGAGATCGGTGAAACAGGAAGTATGGTGAAATCGCCGCAACAAATTGAATTAAAGACAGGGGATCGTTTTCCAGAAACGGCCAACCATAATCGGAAGTGGACGTATAAACGTAAACCATAATAGTTAGAGCACCTTTCATCATTATGAAAGGTGCTCATTACGTAAAATTTGAGAAGGAAGAACTGAACTTTTAGACTGAATTGTATTTTATGCAGTTAGAGTTTTCTTATCTTTTTGTTTACCAATGTTCAAATTGGAAACTGTATAAATAATAAGACCAAACCATATACACATAAAGCTTGCTAGGTGTACTTTTGTAAACTCTTCTTGAAACAAGAAAACGCCTATTAAGAGGCTTATTGTAGGTGCGATATATTGAAAGAAACCATTCATTGATAGGGGAATTCGTTTTACTCCTTCAGCGAAGCATAGTAAAGGAATTGCTGTTGCAATCCCGCAACCAATTAGTAAGAGTACAGTAGTAACAGAGTTAGAGAAGAAAAGCTCTGTCCCTTGAATTTGTTTACTCCCTAAAAAGATGAGTGCGATTGGAGTAACAATCGATGTTTCAATCGCGAGACCAAACATAGAGTCGAGCTGAACTAATTTTTTTGCTAATCCATACAATGCAAAGCTTAATGCCAAAGATATTGCAATCCATGGAACTTGTCCGTATTGGATTGTTAAAATCATAACACCAATTGCTGCAAGAAGAACCGATATCATTTGCGAGATTGATAACTTCTCACGTAAAACGACCACACCTAGTAATACACTAAGAAGTGGGTTAATGTAATAACCGAGGCTAGCTTCAACGAGATGGTTGGTATTAACTGCCCAAATATATATAAACCAGTTTCCACTCACTAATACACCTGCAAGCAATATAGCCGCCATTTTCTTTGGGTGTTTTATTAAAGTTCTGAGTAATTGGATAAAAGCTTTATATCTTTTTCTGAAAATAATAATCGATAATACAAACAAGAATGACCATACAATTCTGTGAGCAAGAATTTCACTTGCTGGAACGTGCTCGAGGAGTTTCCAATACAAAGGAAGTATACCCCAAAGGACGTAAGCTATAACCGTATACGATATTCCGATTTTATATTGATTCAATGAGTATCACTCTTTTCAAACAAGAATAACTCCTATTGTAGACAACAACTAGTATTCGTGCAATAAAAGGGTTGATTATAATATTAAATTGATAAGAGTGAAGTCACAGTTTTATTAAGTTAAGTTTGATTATTTTAAGTTTGAGTTGTTTGATTCTAGTTCCTCGAGCCAATCTGCGATAACTTTAAGAGCTAATCCGAAGTTACCGACTTGACAGTGGTTATGTGCGTGTTCTTTTCGCGTGAAAATTCGTTCAGTTATTGAATTGGCATTTTCAAGTGCTTGAACTTGAAGATTATGCATTTTCAGTGGAATGAAGTGATCTTCTGTCCCAGTTAATATGAGTACATCTTGTGTAACAAGTTCTGATTTTAAGTGCTCTGCATTAAATTCTAATAGTGCCATACCACCTTCAAGTGGAGTATCTGTTTTTGTAATGTACATTAAATTATCTGTACCCCACTTCTCTTGTGGCATCACCTTCATTTTTAAGTCAGCCATCCAATCCATAAGCTTTGGATATTTGAATAACCATAAGGCGAATTTCTCTACAATTGGTGGAGGGATCTTCATATAGTCGTAAGCAATGCTGTGAGCAATGACTCTATTGATTCTAGGTTCAAATGCAGCCGCTCTGAAACATAACCATCCGCCCATAGAAACCCCTAGCAAAGAGACATTATCTAGATCGAAATAATCTAGTATGGCCTTTGTAGGTTCTTCCCATTTGTAATTTAAAGGAAAGCTGTATTTCTTTAAAGCTTTTCCTTGGCCAGGACCTTCAAATAAGATAACTTCATAATTTAAATGGGAAAAGTAAGTTGCCATTGAATACAACTCTTCCATAAATGAATCAAATCCACCATGTATGACAATCGTCCCTTTTTTTATTGCATCATTTGCAGACAATCTCATTGCAGGTAAATATCCGTCATCATAAGGTATTTCAAACCTTTCAATAGGTTCATCTGCAAAAAGGTCATTATAAAACATATTAATAAAAGTATCGTAAAGTGTAATTTTGTCAGGGTCATTTGGGTGGGTGAAAAATTCAGCTGCTCGATAATAAAATGTTGCATTCATGAGACGATTTTCAGAAAGTGCTTTATTAGCCTGTTTAACCATTTCCTCTTTCCAGTCTTCTAGCTTACGAATCTTATTAGAAGCGTCAATCATATCTTCCTTTCTAGTATAGCCCATTGAATACCATCGGTTCATTTGATAATTGATAATTTTAGTTTTATGAAAGTCATGATAACCGACCGGATAATCGAATGTAATCATCGTATATCTCCTTTTTAAAAAATATGAACTTATCCATATAGTACAATTTAATGAGATGAAACATGATTTTTCTCAATGAACCGATTAGTTAATAAATGTATAATTTTAGAACATCTTAAATATTTTAACATGTTCAATTATTTAAAGGTGTGAGCATTGAATTTAAAAAATTTCGCTGGAAAAGTTCATAATCTAAAGTGACTGCAATTTTTGTATTAGCGTCTGAATCTGGCTCTATCCAAGGACGAAAGTCAGCGATGCTAACACCTTTAGCTTCACCATCTTGTTGTATCGTGACAGGTTTTTGAACATATTGGCAAATAGAGAGATTTGTAACGCCACTTATAGATACGAGATCATGCATAGGAGCGCCTTGTATCATTGGGTAATCTTTCTTATATGCATTAAAGTAGAAGGAATAAATTGAAGGGATTATTGAAGCGAAACAATTTGCATTTTGTTCATAGAGATACTTGATATTAAGTTCGTTAATTAGAGCATAATGAGTGACATTCAAAGGATATAAATAGATATCATGTGCCATTGACATAACAATATCGGCTGCAATAGGGTCACTATAGAAATTCACTTCCGCTAACGCAGTAACATTTCCAGGAATTAAGAATGCTCCCCCCATAATGTAATAACGTTTGACAAGCTTCATCGTACTGTAGGATAAAATAAAACCCATAGCTAAAGAAGTTAATCTGCTAAAATTTACGATAATTAATTCATTAGGGTACGATTCAATTAATTCAAAGATTAGATTGAAATTGTTTAGATCTTTATCGAAGGTTTTAGGGGGGACGAGGTCACCTAATCCGTGCACTCCATGTATGTTAGGATAACTTTTAGGATGTTCACCACTAAGGGGGTGCTGGGCACCTCCTATGATTGGAATATCATTACGGTTAGCGACTTTTAACAGGTAAGCGGCGTTCTGCATAGCTTGTTGCTGTGAAATATTCCCATATTCAGTAACGATGCCAACAACGTCAAGTTCAGGATGTAATAATGCATACATGAGTGCAAAACTATCATCAACACCAATGTCAGTAAATATTAATAATTTTTTCATGTACTCTCCTCCAGACAGGCTATATGACAGTATATTCAACTTTAGCTTTGTTATGAAGTGATTATTTTAGAGGATTTTGGAAAAGAAAAAACACCCTATTCCAGGGTGTTTGAATGTTCATAGTTAATGTCCACCATTTGAGCTACCTATGACGAAGGCGAAAACATATGACGTAACTGCAATTACGATAAGCGTAGCAATTACGATTTTTTTACCTTTTGTGGATATACCTAGTTTAGTGAAAAGAAAAAATAAAATCGTGAGCACTCCGCCAAATAATAATCCTCCGATTTGTTTTCCGATGTCTTCACCACTAGTTAGTGCTGCAATGAACCATAATCCGTATGAAGCTGCGATACTAAACCCAAGCTTCATCATAAAAGGTTGTAATGGTAGGTGTAATTCTTTGGATGTGTTTGACACAATCATTCTCCTTTCAATGTTGGAAGATAGTAAAACCCCTCAATTAAATGAAATTGAAGGGTTGTTTTAAGTTAAGGTAGTATAATATTAAAAATATATCGTTTAATATAACCGAATTAAACGAAGTGCTACCTTACTTTATTAAGCTTCATCAGTTAACAAGCCATCACCAAGTATAGCTACAGTAAGCGTTAAAATAACAGAGAAAATAAGTCCTGTTGTAAAGCTATAGCTTGCTCCTTGCATGTTTGATACAACATATGTAATCATTTGGCTTAATAAAAATGCCCAAAAGAAAGTCCAAAAATAACGCATCGTCTCTTCACCTCAATTAATACCACTTTTTAAGATTATCATACCACAAGCGTTTTTAAATTAGAAATAAAAATTCAAATAATTTAACAAGGAAGAAAGTAGATATAGAAGAATATTATAATGTAAACGCTTACTTAATTAAAGCATACTATTTAAGTAACGTATTTTCAACTGTAACAGTTAATAGATGAATGATTTAACATTTGTTTTGTATGGAATTCATAAATTTTAGTAACAATATTAATTAATAGTAATTTTGTGAAAGGGGGATACAGCATGAATGAAAAATGGGAAGAATTGAAGGCGTTACTTGAACAAGATGAGGCAAATCTGACAGATTTCGGCCAGCAAACGATTGAAACGTTACTTAAAGAATTAGAATCGCCAATTTCACAGCTTAGTGATGGATAAATTAGGCATACCCCCTTGCTCTTTCGTGTAACGAACATATATTAATAGAAAGTTATTGTATATAAGTTCAGCAACGCATAACTGTAGTTAACATGAATACAGGAGTAGGGATTATATGAGCGTTGTTGAAAGACAGAGGGGAAATTATAATGGAAGCGACAAAATTTTTTTCTTTTGGTGATCAGTGGAATGTAGTCCATTTCCCAGAAAAACCTAATGGATTTGCCATTCTTATTATCGGAGATGTTAATCATTATGTGGACGAGGAAACGAGTTTATGGATACAAAATTTAGAGCGTTTTCGTTTAATCGAATTACTTTGTGAGCAAGGTTATACTGTATTTTATTCAAATTTATATGGTAGGCACTGGGGTAGTGATAAAACGTTTGAATATTTGCGTCGCTTAAACGCGTATATGATGAGAACGGTTATTTTAAATTCGAGGATTCATTTGTTAGCAGAAGGAATGGGTGCACTACCAGCAATGAAGTTAATGGAAAGAACGCCTGAAACGATAAGAAGCGCTGCTTTCTTAAGTCCTTTAATTGACCTGAAAAATTATTTGCAAAATGAAAAAGAAAACCGTGTGTTCTATAAGCGAATCATTACTGAAATAAAAGAAGGTTATGCTCTTACAGAAGGTGAAGATTTTTCAAGTGTAATTGATTTGTTTGATTTAAAGACGTATCAGAATACAGTTCCATTAAAGATATGGCATGCTACGAATCGTACTAATTATCCTGTTCGTCAACATAGTCGTGTTTACGAAGCACATCGAAAGGCATTAGGTCATCCTATCATGTTATCATTACACATGTTTGAGAAACGCTTTGCAGTTAGTGATGCTCTAATTCGATTTTTTGAGAGTAATGAACATGAATTATAGGCTCCCATCTATTTTTTAGAAGGGAGTTTTTTTATCAAATGATTTGTGATTTATACGATTATATGAGAGTTGAAAACTAGTATTTAATAAAGTACATATATTCATCATTTACGAAAAGTCGCATATATTTTCAAGTAGAAACGATAGTATTATAATATGTATTCCTTTTTCTTACTTTTAATCGAAATATAATCAAGGTAAAATATCATTTAAAGGTTATGAGTCTATTTACTGCCAATTCGTGCTAAATACCTTGTTTGCAGATAAGATTAATAAGGTGAGTGTTTGTCGATGCAAGAAGCAATAGACATGAGGGGGAACGATATGTGGCGATGAAAACGATATTGCTGAGTATAATTACTGGGATAAGTTTTATGCTTCTTCTAGTAGGTTGCTCATCTGAATCTATAAATTCTAATAGTGTTAAAGTGGGAATGCTCGTTCCTGAAACCATTAACGAACCTGTATGGGGAGATAAAGGTTATAAAGGATTGTTGAAAATACAATCTGATTTAGGTGTTGATGTATATTATAAAGAGAATATCAAAACGATAGCAATGGCAGAAAAAGCTATTAAAGAATTTCAGGAGAAGGGTGTATCGCTCGTTTTTGGTCATGGAATTGAGTACGGTCCAATTTTTATTGCCTTTCAGGATAAGTACCCAGATATACAATTTGTCTACTTTAATGGTGATGAGACAGCTGATAATGTGGTAAGCATTAAGTTTAATTCACATGCGATGGGTTTCTTTGGGGGCATGGTGGCTGCAAAGATGTCGAAAACAAATCATATTGGAGTAATTGCTGCATTTGAGTGGCAGCCAGAAATCCAAGGTTTTGTAGCTGGGGCTAAGTATGAGAAACCTGATATAAAAGTATCTATAGATTATACATATGATTGGGCAGGTACAGATGAAGCTATTTATTATTTAGATGAATTAATAAAGGAACGTGCTGACGTATTTTATCCAGCAGGGGATATGTTTAATATACCTATTATTAATAAAGTAAAGGATCAAGGTTTATATGCGATTGGATTTATTTCTGAGCAATCTGATCTAGGGGAAGCAACTGTATTAACGAGTACAATTCAGCATGTCAGTTATGTGTATAAGGATGTTGCCGAGAAATATATGACTGAAAAGCTTGAATCAGGCGTAATACTTGTGGATTTCCAAGATGGTGCTATTTCTATGGGACAGTTTAGCCCTGAAGTGCCAGAGGACTATCAATTAAAGTTAAAAGACATGATAGAACATTATAAATTAATGCAGCAATTACCTAATGAATGAGGATTAACATCTTGATTTTATAATTGGAATAGTAGTATTTTAAGAATCTAAACATTATAGATGGGGTGAACGAATTGAATCAAGAACGAAATATGAAATTTATGCAGATCGCAATGAATTACTTACCTGAAGCAAAAGGCATGCTTGAACAAAGTGGTGTCGAAGTTAGTATGGACAATATTCAACCGATGCTTGAAGTGTTAATGAAAGTTATGAGCGATGCTTATGAACTCGGACATGAAGACGCTCTTAAGGAAAAAGAGTAAAGATTTTTTAGCAGAAAGGGATGAATCCTTTTCTGTTTTTTTTATATTTTTTTAAAAATTTGTTCATCCGAGAAGATGAGTTTCTTGATTCATAAAGTAATTTCATATAAAATTAGTACCAAGTCATAATAATTACTTCTAAAAATAATATGTTTTTTATATGTTGTAGTATTGATATCGTTCACTTATATTAAGTGAATCTTTATTTTGAAAAGGAGATGTTCCTATGAATGTTGGTATTTTAGGAATGGGACGTTATTTACCTGAAAGAGTCTTAACTAATCAAGATTTGGAAAAAATGGTTGAAACATCAGATGAGTGGATTCGTTCTCGAACAGGGATTGAGGAAAGGCGAATTGCCAATGATGATATCAAGACATCGGATATGTCTTATTATGCTGCAAAAGAAGCTTTGGAAAATGCGAATGTAGATGCGAAAGATATTGATTTAATTCTCATTGCAACTGTCACACCTGATCATCCTTTTCCATCTGTCGCTTGTTATGTACAGGAGCGCTTAGGTGCGAAGAATGCAGCAGCAATGGACCTTAGTGCTGCATGTGCTGGTTTCATGTACGGTGTGATTACTGCACAGCAATTTATTCAGAATGGTGTGTACAAAAATGTTCTCGTTATTGGCGCTGAAAAGCTATCATCAATCGTAGATTGGGAAGATAGAAACACAGCAGTGTTGTTTGGAGATGGAGCAGGAGCTGCGGTTATAGGACCAGTATCAGATGGTCGAGGAATTCTTTCATTTGAGCTTGGAGCAGATGGTGTTGGGACACAACATTTATATCAAGATGAATTTATCAAAATGAATGGCCGAGAAGTGTTTAAGTTTGCAGTGCGTCAGATGGGTGAATCTGCTCTTAATGTATTAGATAAAGCAGGGTTAACGAAAGAAGATGTTGATTTCTTAATTCCTCATCAAGCAAACATTCGTATTATGGAAGCGTCTAGACAACGGCTTGAATTACCAATTGAGAAAATGTCTAAAACGGTCCATAAATATGGAAATACTTCTTCAGCGTCGATACCTATTGCCCTTATGGAAGAAATTGAAGATGGAAAGATTAAGGATGATGACGTACTCGTAATGGTTGGCTTTGGTGGTGGTCTCACATGGGGGGCTATTGCATTACGTTGGGGTAGATAAACGGATACCTATTTAATTGAAGTGGTAGTTCTAATGTCTAATATATATTGAAAATAGTATTTATTTTAAAATAGAAGGAGAGTCATAATATATGGAAAAACAACGTGTAGTAGTTACAGGTTTAGGAGCAGTGACACCCCTCGGAAACGATGTAGAGACGACATGGGCACGTATTTTAAATGGTGATTCAGGTATAGGCATGCTTACGAGAGTGGATGCTGACAAGTTCCCTGCAAAAGTTGCTGCAGAAGCTACAGATTTTGATCCAACTGAATTCATGGATCGAAAAGAAGCTCGTAAGATGGATCGTTTCACACAATTTGCAATGGCAGCTTCATTTGAAGCTGTTAAAGATGCAAATTTAGAAATTACTGAAGAAATCGCTCCACGTACTGGTGTCTGGATCGGATCAGGCATTGGTGGAATGGAAACACACGAACAGCAGTTTAATATCTTTCAGGAGAAAGGATATCGACGCGTAAGTCCGTTCTTCGTTCCGATGATGATCCCTGATATGGCTGCTGGCCAAGTATCTATTGCGTTAGGTGCAAAAGGAATTAATTCTTGTACAGTAACTGCATGTGCTTCAGGGGCAAATTCAATTGGTGATGCATTTAAAGTGATTCAACGAGGTGACGCTGATGTGATGATTACTGGTGGAACGGAAGCACCGATTACTTCAATGGCTGTTGCTGGATTTAGTACAGCACGTGCACTCTCGTTCAGTGACGATCCTACAAAAGCAAGTCGACCATTTGATAAAAATCGTGATGGTTTCGTAATGGGAGAAGGCGCTGGAATTCTTGTGCTTGAATCATTAGAGCATGCTCAAAAACGTGGTGCAAAAATATATGCTGAAATTGTTGGATATGGTGCTACTGGAGATGCACACCATATTACCGCACCAGCTCCAGGAGGAGAAGGTGGTGTTCGAGCAATGAGACAAGCAATTGAAGATGCAGGATTACAGCCTGAACAAATTGACTATATGAATGCTCACGGTACAAGTACAGAATATAATGATAAATTTGAAACGATGGCAATTAAAGAAGTATTTGGTGAACATGCGAACAAACTTGCAATTAGTTCAACTAAATCGATGACAGGTCACTTACTCGGTGCTGCTGGTGGAATTGAAGCTATTTTCTCAGTTAAAGCAATTACAGATTCTGTATTGCCACCGACTATCAATTATGAGACACCTGATCCAGAGTGTGACTTAGACTATGTACCAAATGAAGCACGTAAGCAAGAAGTTAATGCGGTATTAAGCAACTCACTTGGTTTTGGTGGACACAACGCTACACTAGTATTTAAAAAATATAATGGGTAATGTCGTGAAAAGCACCTGAATACGTTCAGGTGCTTTTCTATAATTATATATTTAGTGCAAACGAACGAATGGGATGTTTTTTTAAACTAAACAAACAGTATAAGTAAAAACCCACGCTTCAATATATATGAGGCGTAGGTTTCATATTAACTATTCGGTTCGTCTTCTGCATCATTGATAGCTGTTTGTGTGTTATCACTGTTGAAAAATTCGTCAAGTGCTTGGCGATTTTCTGATTCATCAAGTGCGAGAACTGAACCAGCATGTTCATAATATGAATTCGAATATGTTCCATCAATAGGGATACGTAACGTTTCAATATTATCAGGCGTATTTAAGAGAAAGTCTTTACCTAAACCGAGCATTTCAACTTCAGAAATATCAGTTTTTAAGTACGGTTGAATCATACCTAGCATTCTAGGAAGTTTTAATACACCTTTAACACTAATAAGTTCATCCTTAACAGCTTCAATCACTTGTTGTTGACGACGGACACGACCGAAATCACTTTCTGAATCGTGGCGGAAGCGAGCGTAATGAAGTAATTGCTCTCCATCTAATTTTTGTTGTC
This sequence comes from Bacillus solimangrovi, assembly GCF_001742425.1. GTDB lineage: Bacteria > Bacillota > Bacilli > Bacillales > Bacillaceae_N > Bacillus_AV > Bacillus_AV solimangrovi. The sequence continues at coordinate 87,730 of NZ_MJEH01000055.1, read as the reverse complement.
CTTCTTGTAAGTCAATGTATAGTCCACCTGCTCTGTCAACGTAGTTCATTGATTTTTCAACATCAATATCGATACCTTTAGGAGCCAATTCATCAACAATTTCTGTAAATCCATCAAAGTTTACAAGAGCGTAATATTGTACATCAATATTAAAGTTTTCTTTAATCGTTTGTCGAACGAGTTCAGCTCCACCAAATACATACGCCGTATTCATTTTGTTATAACCATAACCTGGAATGGATACGTAGCTATCTCGCATAATTGATGCAAGCTTTGCTGTTCCATTTTCAGGATCGTATTGTGCAATCATTATTGTATCTGTACGACCGCCTTTAGCTGACGTAGTATCAGTACCTAGTAGTAATATGTTTGTCTTACCGAATTCGTTTTCGGAACCTTTGAATTCAGGTTCTTCTACTTCTGGGACCTCTGAATTAATATCATCATCATTGCCTCTAGCTCCTACATTAAATTCGTAAGCACTGTAGCCAATTGCTGTACCAAAAAATAATATAAAAAAGAGGAGTAAGCGGAACTTTTTCTTGTTCTTCCGTTTCTTACGGCGAACAATTCTTGTTGATGCCATCCTATGTTTCACCCTTTCTAATAGTCCAAACACTAATTTACCGCCAAATTATGTATTCGTAAAGAGTTTTTTAGAAAAATTCAATATTACTTGTCGAACCGTCACGAATGAACATAATGCTTGTTTAGTAGTTTAATAGTAATCTTAAGGCGTTCCCACATTTGATTGGGCACACCTTTTCTTATATTTTAACATAAATTAGTCGTTAAGAGAGGATGTGAAGCAGATGTCCGTCCAGCGAACTGATAAATGGTTGCAAGAATATGTCAAAAGATGGCGTCAAACATTCAATCGTAAACAACTTTATTTAGATAAAATCATTGAGCCAATTGATGATCTTTTCACAGATGCGAGCCATATTGAAATTCAACGCCATCTAAATCATCATGGAATGTTCACACATCGGACAAATGTTCAAAGTGAAGTTAGTGAACTAATAAAAAAAGATTATTGGTCCATCATTCATACTGATTATGAAAAACTAAAAAAAGAGTGGCAGGGACCAAGTGTTCAAGTGTATATATTCCCCTCTGATCATAATATTCGCTTAATTCAACAATTTTTTAAGGGTAAAAGTGGTCTTTCATATTCAAAAGCAGTCTTCCTATTCGTTAGTTCACGTAACGATGAAACTGAAATAAAATCATTACTAACTCATGAATACCATCATACGTTTTATATAAAGAAAAAAGGTAACCCAGAAACAGTGACAGACGTAATGTTAATGGAAGGTATGGCAGAATGTGCAGTGTTAGAACGTTTCGGAAAACAAGCACTAGCACCGTGGACCTCATTATATAAAGAGAAAGATAGTGAACAATTATGGAATAAATATATAAAAGGATATGAAAAAGAACGTTATAATCCGTCTACTCGAAATCTTTTATATGGAGGAAAAGGGGTTCCAAAATGGCTAGGATATTTTCTTGGGTTTCAGATCGTTAAGAACTATGTAGACAAACATCACACACAAGCAAAAGATTTACCTAACATTCCAAAAAAGAAGTTTTTAGAACAAATCGGCTGGGAATAGTAGTCCACTTTCATCGTGACTTCTTATTAAATGAATTCATTAAGTGGTGGCAAGTCAATTATTGTTCTTGTCACCCAACGATAAAGGTATGCTTCATCTGTTAATCATATTCACTTATACTCCGCATACAATGATAGAAAAAGGACAAGCGGTGATGGAATGAAAAGGTGGAGCAAGATATTAGATATAAGATTTGGGATGGCATATGATTTTTAGGCTATTCTTTTTTTTAATTGGGTTTGGACTTGCAGTATCGGGTGGAGTTAGTGCAATTATTTATTTGAATATGCTTACAATCGGTCACGGTGTAGGGGAGTATATTCGATTTACGAGTCAAAGGGTGGAGTGTTCCTTGCTTCCTATCGGTATGTTGCTCATATGGCTTAGTATATATTGGCCGTTATCTAAGCAGTAAAATGTAATCGTTTCTTTACATGGAATAAATTACTCAAGAGCGGACATACTGTAGGATACATACTGATGAAGTGAGGGGAATGAGCATGTTATATTTGCATGACGTATGGGTCAATTGGTTTGAAGGCGAAGAGAACGGTTATAATGTTTGTTCTTTCCATGAATGGAGAAAAACCGATACCGTCGAACTCCTTGATCAAGCACCCTTATTGAAAGTAAACACACCATTATTTCGTTACATAGAAAATGATTTAGCCGAGATACCTAAAAATTTGTTAGATGATGTATTTCAGAAAAGTTATGTACGGCGAAACCATGAGCGAATTCAACTTGAATATTGTTTCATACTAACTGATGGGAACGATATTCTTGCGGTTGATACGATAGGGTATACACTTCCTATTCGAAAAAGCCGCCTTATTCCGAGGCAGGAACGTCTTGTGTATGAAATGGTTGAAAATGAGCCGTTCACAGAATATGTATTTTCGAAGGAAGAAATGATGAAAGAGCATCATATTCTTTCTCCTGAACCACTTGTGATGAACGGCCTTACACGTAAGGAACGACAATTAAAGCAGTTATTGTTCATGGCACTTGACCAAATAAAAGCATCAGAAAATCCTGCACAAATTCGATATTGGTATACAGAGTGGAATCCAGAGAAATATCATGAAGTACAAGTGATGAAATTTGAACAGATTTGGAGAAAGCTCTACGAAGAAATGAAACTTGGTTGGACAAACCGTCATGAATTAATATGTGAAGGATTAATAAAAGGTCAACCTTTTTTTGAAAAACTTTGGGAGCTTGAAAATGGACAAAAGGTTAATTAAAAGCAGCCGTTATTTCGGCTGCTTTTAATATGTCTTGAGAATTTGATTTTATCTACGTTTACGTACTAATCCAACAGCATTCATTGCTTTTTGGAGTGTCTTTGAAGCAGCGCGGTTAGCTCGTTCTGCACCTTCATCTAAAATATCGTCGAGTTTTTCTGATTCCATTAACTGATGATAACGTTCTTGAATTGGCTTAAGGACATTAATGATTGCTTCAGCAGTATCTGTTTTAAACTCACCATAACCTTTATCCTTATAGGCTTCTACTAATTCTTCGATTGAGCGATTTGCACAAATTGAATAAATAGTTAATAGGTTTGAAACACCCGGTTTGTTTTCCTTGTCATATCGTACGATCCCTTCTGAATCGGTTACCGCACTTTTTACCTTTTTCATAATTTGCTTTTCATCATCTAACATCGAGATGAAAGCTTTTTTATTGTCGTCAGATTTGCTCATCTTCTTCGTTGGATCAGTAAGTGACATAATACGTGCACCAACTTTAGGAATTTGAACTTCTGGTACTTTGAAAACTTCATAATAACGGTTGTTAAAGCGTTCTGCCAAATTTCTCGTTAGCTCAAGGTGTTGTTTTTGATCTTCACCGACAGGTACGATATCAGTATTATAAAGTAAAATATCAGCAGCCATAAGCGGTGGATAAGTAAGTAAACCAGCAGAAACTCCACCTTCTTTTTGCTTTAATGACTTATCTTTGAATTGAGTCATACGCTCTAATTCGCCGATATAACTTGTGCATTGTAAAATCCAAGCTAACTGAGCGTGAGCTGGAACTTCTGATTGAATAAATACCGTTGACTTATCTGGATCAATGCCTGCTGCTAAATAAAGTGCAGCAAGAGAACGGCTATTTTCACGCAAAGCTAAACGATCTTGTGGAACTGTAATTGCATGTTGATCAACAATACAGAAAAAACACTCATTTCCATCTTGCATATCAACAAAGTTTTTCATCGCTCCAAGATAATTTCCTAATGTTAATGTACCACTTGGTTGAATACCTGAGAATATTTTGCTCATTATCCATCACTCCAATAAATTTAATTGTTAATATTCGCTTATTAAGACGAAAAAAGCCCATTCATCCCCAATGTTGCTAGGGACGAATGGACCGTGGTGCCACCCTAATTATTTCTTAAAGAAAGAAATCACTTAATACCAGTTGAAAACTGAGTCTATGATATCGTGTAGACATTCACGTCAATTCCTACTGATGTAAGTAATACATGTTCAGATTGAGTGCTCAAAAGTCCATTCCATTCTATATCGCTACTTGTTCGCACCAACCACAAGCTCTCTATGAAACGATAATAAAATGTACTATTCTTTCTCATTGCACGTAAGTTATTTAAGCTTTAAAACATTATACTTAAAAATGTTTTAATTTACAAATAGTGATAAATAAATATTTCTAGTTCACATGTTATCATGTATAATTATTTACAATATATTAAATTAAATGAAAAAAATGTAATACGAATGTGTTGTTCCTACTCTTATAGTTGAACTAGAGCAATGTAAGGGGGATTTTTTGAAATGAAACATGAATATTTATTCATGTTTTTACAAAATTCGCATCAAATATTTCGAATTTCGAAACCGTTTACTATCATGCTTTTATGCTACTTCTATTTCGTCACAATGCTGTAGTAAAGCATTACTACAAAAATTTTTATTGAAAATCCGTAATTAATGTGTGTATAATTAGATTATTATTTTATTAAAGATTCTTTAAAGTTTTGTGTAGTTTTTACGTTTTTCGCAGGGGAATGATAAGATTGCTTAAATTAGACGAAACAGATTTACGAATATTGCAATCATTACAGGAAGATGGACGTAGGCCGTACACAGACATTGCCAAGGAATATGGAATAAGCGAAGGTAAAGTGCGCTTTCGCATTAATCGTATGCTTGAAAATGGTGTGTTTGAATTTGTCATACATACAAATCCGAATAAGATTGGTCTACATGTTCAAGCTATCATTGGGATTATTACGAAGATTGGTTTCCGTGACCATGTAGCTGAAGAATTAGCAAGTTTTAAAGAAGTAAGATTTGTGGGAGCATTTGCAGGGAAATACGATATAATGATTCAAGCTTATTTTTCAAGTAATGAAAAATTGGTTGAATTTACAGACCACTATTTGTCAAAAGTAAATGGAATTGAGAAGTCTGATGTTTTCCTAGAATTGAAAGATTACAAGGATTCTTTCTCATATATTGAGTTATCAAATGAGTAATTATAACTTATAAGTTAAATTATCAGAATCTTCTCGTTAATCTTTCGATTGGATATTGCTTAACTATTTAAGGGGTAATAATGTCAAATTATTGGACAAACTTTAAGGAGGTGGTTGTTACTCAAAAGGATAATGTTGAGGGTTTCAGATTTAACAAATATTAAAGATTTTCAAGGGGGAAGCATGTATGAAGAAACGTTTATCCGTATTATTTAGTTTATTGCTTGCGTTCTCACTAGTACTTACAGCATGTACTGGTGGCGGTAACGAAGCAACACCTGGAGCTGGTGAAGGAACTGATGAAGGAACAACAGAACCTACTACTGAAGCTGTTGAACAAGTATTCCGTGCAAATATTACTTCTGAGCCGTTCTCACTGAACCCAAGTTTAGCGAACGATTCAACTTCAGGTAATGTATTGTTACAAACGTTTGAAGGTTTAACACGTATCGATGAATCAGGTAAACCACAACCAGCTATGGCTTCAGAAATCAAAACTTCTGAAGATTTAAAAACATACACATTCACAATTCGTGATGATGCAAAATGGTCTAATGGTGACCCTGTAACAGCAAATGATTTTGAATTTGCTTGGAAATGGGCACTTGATCCTGCAAACGATGCACAATATGCATACCAACTTTACTATTTGAAAAATGCTGCACAAGCAAATGCTGGTGAAGTTTCAACTGATGAAGTTGGTGTTACTGCAGTAGATGAGAAAACGTTACAAGTGGAATTAGAAAACCCAACACCTTACATCTTAGAGTTAACAGCTTTCTATACTTATTTCCCGGTTAATAGTAAAATCGCGAAAGAAAATGACAAATGGTACACAGATGCTGGTGAGCTTTATACATCTAATGGTCCATTCAAGATGACTGAGTGGAGTCATAACGATACAATCGTTCTTGAGCCAAATGAAAATTATTGGGATAAAGATACTGTTAAGTTAGAGCGTATTGAGTTCTCTATGATTAATGATGAAAACACAGAGTTAAACATGTTTAAAAGTGGACAACTTACTTGGGCTGGAGATAACTTCGGTTCATTACCTTCAGAAGCAGTTCCTTCTTTAGAAAAAGAAGGGAAATTAAATATTAAACCAACTGCAGGTACTTACTGGTACAAGTTCCACACAGAAAAAGAACCATTTAACAATGCAAATATCCGTAAAGCATTCTCATATGCAATCGATCGTGAAGCACTTGTAAAGAGCGTTACGAAAACTGGTGAAATCCCAGCGATGGCTGCTGTTCCACCTTCAATGTTCCCAGAGAACGAACAAGGATATTTCAAAGATAATGATATTGAAACAGCGAAAGAATTGTTACAAAAAGGTATGGAAGAGTTAGGTTATAGCAGTGTTGAAGATATGCCAGAAATCAAACTTTCATACAACACAAGTGAATCACATCAAAAGATTGCACAAGCTGTTCAAGATATGTGGAAGAACAACCTTGGTGTAAATGTAGAACTTGAAAATGCTGAATGGGCAGTTTACATTGAAAAACTTCACCAAGGTGACTACCAAATCGGTCGTATGGGTTGGTTAGGTGACTTCAACGATCCAATGAACTTCCTTGAGCTTTACAAAGAGCTAGGCGGTAATAACGATACTCGTTGGCACGATGATGAGTTTGCTTCATTATTAGAGCAATCTCAAACTGAAACAGATCCTGAAAAACGTACAGCTATGTTAAAGCAAGCTGAAGAAATCTTTATAGATGCAATGCCAGTTGCACCTATTTACTTCTATACAAATGCTTGGGTACAAGAAGACAACCTTAAAGGTATAGTTATGTCTGGTTTAGGTGACGTACAATTGAAGTGGGCTCATTTCGAATAATTCGAATTCCACTGATAAGGTATATGGGTTTCCCATATACCTTATCTTCTGAATGAAAGCTTTTTTCTATTAATTGGAGGTGCATCCATATTGTTTAAGTACATTGCCAAGCGATTATTATATATGTTGTTTACGCTGTGGCTCATCGTAACCGTAACATTCTTTTTAATGCGTGCGGCACCAGGTTCACCATTTACAGGTGAGAAAGAGTTACCGCCAGCAATACAAGCGAACTTAGAGGCGTATTATGGGCTAGACAAGCCATGGTATATGCAATATGTCGATTATGTAGTTTCAGTAGCAAAATGGGATTTTGGTCCATCCTTTAAGTATAAAGGGCAATCGGTAAATGATTTGATTAACGATGGTTTTCCAGTTTCTTTCATGTTAGGGATGGAAGCAATCTTCTTAGCGTTAGCATTTGGTGTTCTACTCGGTGTTATAGCTGCTCTAAGGCATAATAAATGGCAAGATTATACAGCTATGATTATTGCTGTACTGGGAATCTCCGTACCGAGCTTCATCATGGCATCTGCCCTGCAATATTTCCTTGCAATCAAACTTCAAATATTCCCTGTTGCAAGATTTGATACGTTTATGCACACGGTGTTACCAGCACTTGCATTGGCTTCAACGCCGATGGCATTTATCGCTCGATTAACACGTTCAAGCATGTTAGAAGTAATAAACAATGATTACATTAAAACAGCAAAGTCTAAAGGACTAAACGCAAGAGAAATTACGATTCGTCATACGCTTCGTAACGCAATGATGCCTGTAGTATCCTATATGGGACCATTAGTTTCTGGGATTTTAACAGGTAGTTTCGTCATTGAGAAAATTTTCGGTATTCCAGGCTTAGGGATGCACTTTGTAACAAGTATTTCAAACCGTGATTATTCGGTTATTATGGGTGTAACGGTCTTCTTCAGTGTATTACTACTTGTTTCAATCCTTCTTGTAGATATTGCCTATAGCTTGATTGATCCGCGTATCAAGTTAGCGGATAAGAAGGGGGAGTAACGTGATGGAACAAATTTCAAAAGAAATGTTTGAAAAAGTTGGAGTTAACACATCAGAATCGGAAAAAATCTCGCGTCCAAGTATATCGTTTTGGAAAGATGTATGGATGCGGTTTAAACAAAATAAATTAGCGATGACAGGTGTCGTATTAATATTTTTAATTGGAGTTATGGCGATAATTGGACCGTATCTTACACCATATGATTACGCAACAAATGACTTAATTAATGCCGATCAACCGCCTTCTGCTGAACATTGGTTCGGGACTGATGATCTTGGGCGTGACGTCTTTACCCGTTTATGGGAAGGTGCACGAATTTCGTTATTTATCGGTCTTGCAGCAGCAGCGATTGACTTAGTAATCGGGGTTATCTGGGGTGGTTTGAGTGGTTTCATAGGTGGGCGTACAGATGAAATTATGATGCGTATTGCCGATATTTTATGGGCTGTACCGTATTTACTACTAGTTATCCTACTCATGGTCGTATTCGAACCAGGTCTCGCTACGATGATTGTTGCGATGACGATTACAGGTTGGATTAATATGGCTCGTATCATTCGTGGACAAGTGTTACAACTGAAACATCAAGAATATGTAATGGCTTCACAAACTTTAGGTGCAAATACGAGCCGTGTTATGAGAAAACATTTAATCCCAAACACGATGGGACCTATTTTAATTACAATGACATTAACAATACCAGGTGCGATTTTTACAGAAGCATTTTTAAGTTATTTAGGACTCGGTATACCAGCACCATTAGCAAGTTGGGGAACGATGGCAAGTGACGGTGTACCAGCACTTCAGTATTATCCTTGGCGTTTGTTCTTCCCAGCAACATTTATTTGCTTAACGATCTTCGCATTTAACGTAATTGGTGACGGTTTGCGTGACGCGCTTGATCCGCGCCTACGTAAGTAGAAGGAGTGTAATGAATGGAGAAAATAATTGAAGTAAAAGATCTGAAAGTATCATTCCATACATTTGCTGGCGAAGTGCAAGCTGTTCGTGGCGTGAACTTTCATGTAAATAAAGGGGAAACGTTAGCAATCGTGGGTGAATCAGGATCAGGTAAGAGTGTAACGACACAGTCGATCATGCGCTTGATCCCAATGCCTCCAGGTGAAATTAAAGAAGGACAAATTCTTTTTCAAGGTGAAGACCTCGTTAAGAAAACAGATCGTGAAATGGAAAAAGTCCGTGGGAAAGATATTAGTGTTATTTTCCAAGATGCGATGACATCGTTAAATCCAACGATGAAAATTGGTCGCCAAATTACTGAAAGTATGTTGAAACACAATAATGTTTCTAAAGCAGATGCACATAACCGTGCAATTGAATTATTAGAACTTGTTGGAATTCCTCGCCCAGAAAAACGTATTAATCAATATCCACACGAGTTTTCTGGTGGAATGAGACAACGGGCGATGATTGCAGTTGCACTTGCATCTGATCCGAAATTATTAATCGCTGATGAACCAACAACGGCGTTGGATGTTACGATTCAAGCACAAATTCTTGAGTTGCTGAAAGATATTCAGAAGAAGACGGGAACTTCGATTATCTTTATTACACATGATCTAGGTGTTGTAGCAAACGTAGCAGATCGTGTAGCTGTTATGTATGGTGGAAAAGTTGTTGAAACGGGAACAGTAGATGATGTGTTCTATAATCCACAACATCCGTATACGTGGGGACTATTGGCTTCAATGCCAGACTTAGATACTGATCAAGGGATGCTTCAAGCGATTCCTGGTTCACCACCAGATTTAACGAACCCACCAAAAGGTGATGCGTTTGCTGCTCGTAATCCGTATGCAATGAAGATTGATTTTGAACAACAACCACCAATGTTCAAAATTAGTGATACGCATTATGCAGCAACATGGTTACTTCATGAGAATGCACCGAAAGTCGAGCCACCTGAAATTGTAAAGCGTCGTATGAAACAATACAAAACGAAGGCTGGTGAACGATAATGGCGCAAAAACAAGAGGTATTGCTCGAAATTAAAAACCTGAAACAACACTTCGGAAAAGGTGATGGAATTGTAAAAGCTGTTGATGGAATTTCATTTGACATTTACCGTGGTGAAACGTTAGGTCTAGTTGGAGAGTCTGGTTGTGGTAAATCAACAACAGGTCGAACAATTATTCGACTATATAATGCAACAGATGGCCAAGTAATCTTTGATGGTGAAGATGTACATGGTAAGAAATCTAAGGCAGAATTAAAGAAATTCAATCGTAAAATGCAAATGATCTTCCAAGATCCGTATGCTTCTTTAAACCCTAGAATGACGGTAGCTGATATTATTGCAGAGGGAATTGACATTCACGGTCTTGCGAGTTCGAAGTCAGAGCGTATGAAGAGAGTATACGAACTGCTAGAAACTGTTGGTCTTAACCGTGAGCATGCGAATCGTTATCCACACGAATTCTCTGGTGGTCAACGTCAGCGTATCGGAATTGCACGTGCACTTGCTGTAGATCCAGAATTCATTATTGCTGATGAACCGATTTCTGCACTTGACGTTTCGATTCAAGCTCAAGTTGTTAACTTAATGCAGAAGTTACAAGAAGATAAAGGATTAACGTATTTGTTCATTGCCCATGATTTATCGATGGTTAAATACATTAGTGACCGTATTGGCGTAATGTATTTCGGGAAGTTAGTTGAACTTACAACCAGTGAACAATTATACAAAAATCCATTGCATCCTTATACGAAATCATTATTATCTGCGATTCCACTTCCAGATCCAGATTACGAACGTAATCGTATTCGTGAAGTATATGATCTAGAAGAACATAAGAAATTAATGAATGGTGAAGAACCAGAATTTCGTGAAGTAAGCCCAGGACATTGGGTATCTTGTACGAAAGCTGAGTTTGAAGAATATAAGAAACAAGTGAAAAACTAAAAGTTAATCATCATAAAAAATGCTCCCTATAGAGTAGACGAATTGTCTACCTATAGGTTTTTTTATGTTGACGTGTAGATGTCAATTTTATGTCATCATTACAATCGTCCTTATAGCAATAAATTTAGTTATTTTCTCAAAATAGTGAAAGATTAACCTTCTCGTCATCTTAACTTGAAATTGGTACTAATACTAATCAAGTATAGTAAGGTCTATTTACGTAACAACATATGTAAATATATGCAACTTTATAATAAGAATTCCTGATTTCAAAAGTAAAAAATAAGAGTGCTTCTTAAAATTTTGCAAACACTATTTGTAGTATTCGGCATCGTGTAAAAAGGGACCTTCCTGAAGTTTTAACAAATGTGTGTATGTAAAAGAAGACTATTGAATAGTGTATTAAAAGAGTAATAGAACTAATGACACATATTATGACTACAATCGTTACGATGAATGGAGTAATTATCAATTTATCCTTTTTTCCGTCGAAAAATGTTTTATAATGAAAGAAGAAATTAATTATGATGGGAGATTGGCGAAACATGGGGAAACATCGTGCAATGAAAACCATCTTAATGTGGATGTTTGTAAGTGTGCTTCTATTAGGAGGTATGCCATCTATCAGTTATGCTGAAGGTGAGTCTATGACAGTCACATTGCATGGGAAGAAACAAGTAAAGCTTGCTACTTTGGAGCTTCCAAAGCAAATGAAGCGATTCAGCTATGATTCTGGTCTAAGCTTCAACTATCCAGACGCTGTACGGGGTGTGTATTTAACAGGACACACTGCTGGTGGTTATCAAACCTACATTGATTATGTAAATGGTGAACGGGATTCTTTAACGACACCAGGTAGGAAATTTGGTGAAATTGTCGAAAGAACAGAACAAACTGATTTAAATGCAATGGTAATCGATATTAAAGATGATTGGGGAAACCTTACATACATTCCTGATGAAGATTCACCATTTTATAAGTATGGGAAGCCATATATTCGTGAACCGAGAAAATTACTTGAGTATTTAGAGGAAAAAGAAATTTATCCAATTGCTCGAATTGTTGTTTTCAAAGATTCAGTTTGGCCAAAAGAGCGCCCTGAACTTTCATTTAAACAAGATGGTCAAGTTTGGACGAATCGCCGTGGAGAGTCGTTTGTGAATCCATTCTTAAAAGAAGTATGGGATCATAACGTTCAAATAGCGATTGAAGCTGCTAAATTAGGTTTTAAAGAAATTCAGTTTGATTACGTCCGTTTCCCAGAAGGATTTGAGCATCGTGATGATACGCTTGAATATGGTATGGGTGAGTATGAAAATATCGAAATGGACAATGTTCAAAAGCGTGTTAAAGCTGTTACAGATTTTGTTGCATATGCGAAAGAACAGCTTGAGTATTATGATGTGGATGTAGCTGTTGATATTTTTGGTTATACAGCAACATTGCCTGAAGCACCAGGAATTGGTCAAAACTTCACGAAGATATCACAACATGTAGACGTTATTTCTTCGATGATATATCCTAGTCACTGGACTGCATATTTTGGCATTGCTAAGCCTGATCTAGAACCATACCGTCTTGTAACAGAATATGCAAAGGTTGAAAAACAAAAGTTAGCTGAATTAGAGAACCCTCCAACCTCTAGACCATGGATTCAAGATTTTACCGCTTCATATCTAGGTTCAGGAAATTATCGAACTTATGGTAAGGAAGAAGTTGAAGCACAAATTCGTGCATTAAATGAACAAGGAATTAACGAATACTTGCTTTGGAATGCAGCGAACAACTATACAAAAAATGTAGATTATACGCCATAACAAAAAAGTAGGAGAGCACCTTTATAGGTTGCTACTCCTACTTTTTTACATAGAAGAACAAGAATTTAATTATGTGAAAATTTTACATTATTTTTTTGTGCCTCCGACAGCTTTCCAACCTACTTGTGTTTTGTTTGATTGATTGACATGTTTGTTTTCTTTACCTCGTCCGAATACTTTTATTCCAATCGCACTTGAAATAACACCAACAGTAGCTGTAATGCCTACAATAAATAAAGCTAGTAATGTAAAGTCTAAGAGCATTGCCCCCATTTGTTTCACCCCTTCATTTAATGAAAACGCTTTATAATTTGTTAACAATAATTCAAACATCGTTTGTTCTATAAAGTATAGGTTGAAGTATGGTCGGGTTTACTAAATTGAACGCATATGATTGATTGGATTAATATTGCAAAATCGAATAGCTACTTTCTTTTCTATATTGTATGTGATGAGTAGCAGAATGAAAAGAGGGATTAGCGATTATTAATGTGTGCTAACGTATCCAACCATTGAAACGAAAATAAAAATAAACGTTATTATCGCCCCAAGTATGTTCTGGTTGTGAGTATCGTCACCATTCTTTAAGTTCTTCATAAATGTAGTGAGGTTCAAAAACCAAAGAACTCCTATTAAGGGTAAAAGTAGATAGAGCATTTTTTGCGCCTCACTTCCTAATTCTTCTATAATTTAGTGTAACATAATTCATACTAATTTAAGCCACATTTTTATAATTGAAAAGTCATATATGCTATGTTTTTTAATCTCAGAAAAATTATTAACACCACTTGATAGTTCATAGGGATTTATGTTGAGTGACATACTAATTTAGAGCTTATATAAAGATTACCTCATTATATAACTGTATCTATATTTGTACACTATGCTACAAATACAATTTTATTTATTGTAAGAGGATAATTAAAAACCTTATAAGGAGTAGGTCAATGAATTGGTATGAAAAGCTTAATCAGTACTTCCCAATAGAAGAAATGAAATCACGGGAACATATGGAAGCCTTGTTAAAGGAAAAAGGAGATATTTATCATAAAGATGAGGGACCTCATCATGTCGTCATGTATGTTGAAACGGATGATTTTTTATTTGTCGACTATGTATTCGTATCACGCGATGCTCGTGGACAAGGTCTTGGTCATAAAATAATAAATAAACTTAAAGCGAAACAAAAGCCAATTATATTAGAAGTTGAACCAGTTGATTATGAAGATTCAGATAGTGAAAAAAGATTGCGTTTCTATAAAAGAGAAGGTTTCGAACATGCCCAATCAATTGGTTATCGCCGAAGGTCTTTAGCAACTAATGAAGTGAATCAAATGGAGATTTTATATTGGTCTCCAAGTGATGAAGCGGAAGAGGTTATTCAACGCAAAATTTACGAAGGTATGAAAAAAACATATGAATCCATTCATACTTATCGAGATAAAGAATTCTACGGTCGTTCTTATCAGGATGTTGATGAAGTCCTCACGTATGAACAAAAAAATAATACAGAAAATATATTAGATAACCTATGAAGGACAACCCTCTACTTCGAATAAATAAAGTAGAGGGTTGTGATGTTTAAATAGGAGGTTAAGTAGAACAATTAGGGGTGTCTAATTCTAACTACTAATAAAATAGCTTCTTTTATTCAATAATCTAAAGTTTTTTCTCATTTTATGAAACCATTTCTCAATTGAATTCGTAAATATATGAATGAAATGAAAAAAGTGAGGTGTGCATGTTTAAGTTTTGAATGAATGAGGTAATTAGAGAATATTAACCTAATAATTAAGGATTTGTACAACTTATGTAAATTTTAAAAATGTATATCATTCTTGTCGGGTTTACTGTATAATGTACCTTAAATCCATTTAATTTAAAATAATTTTAAAGTAATAAGGGTAATAATTTAAAGCTTGTTCAATTAGAATTATCATCAGTCATAAAGCTTTGATTTATTGTAATGACAATAGGTGTTCTTTATTGAACATTATCGTATATTGATCTTTTGGAAGGAGTGAGTGTGTGATGGTAACGTTATATTCATCACCGAGTTGCACATCTTGTCGAAAAGCGAGAGCATGGCTTGAAGAACATGAAATTCCGTTTACAGAAAGAAACATTTTCTCTGAGCATTTAACGATCGATGAAGCGAAAGAAATTTTACGAATGACAGAGGACGGAACTGATGAGATTATATCAACTCGTTCTAAGATTTTTCAAGAACTAAATGTTAATTTAGAAACGATGCCGCTTCAAGATCTATTTAAGTTAATTAGTGAAAACCCTGGTTTACTACGACGACCTATTATAATTGATGAGAAGCGTTTACAGGTTGGTTATAATGAAGATGAGATTCGCCGCTTCTTACCTAGAAAGGTTCGTACTTTCCAACTTCGTGAAGCACAGCGTCTTGTAAACTAGTTGTTATTAAAAACTTCTACACATCTTTGTGTAGAAGTTTTTTTTACAACGATTAAGTTTTATTCTGCAAGTGTGAAATAATTATATTATTGAAGTTTCCTTTTAAGCTTTTGCAAAAATATTTCCAATTCCTCCAAATGAAAGAACAGTAATAATAAGAATGAATGGAATGAGAGTTTCGAAAGTGGGGTTGCTTTCGAAATATGGATGAAGTTGCTTTTCGTGTATAATCATTTTACTAGCTGTATAAGCAAGAATGCCAGCACCAACGTATACAAGTGTGGGGAATCGTTCTATACAATGTAGGATTATTTTACTTCCCCAAATAATAATAGGTACAGAGATAAGTAACCCTGTAATAACAAGCCAAATTTCTCCATGTGCTGCACCTGCAATTGCAATAACATTATCAAAGCCCATTACAAGGTCAGCTAGTACAATTGTTCGAATCGCTTCAAATAGCGTCTTACCACCTTTTATGTGAGTAGTTTCATCTTCATTATGGATAAGCAATTGAATCGCGATCCAAATAAGAAAGATAGCACCGATGAGTTGTAAGTAAGGAATTTGAAGAAGTAATACTACAACAATTGTAAGTAAGATTCGTACAATAATAGCCAAACCTGTCCCGATCACGATTGCTTTATGTCGTTTGTCTTCTGGGAGCTTGCGACTTGCGAGAGCAATTACGATTGCATTATCACCACCGAGAATGATATCAATTCCAATGATCGTTATGATTTGGAGAATTAGATCAAAATCCAAAGATGGAAACCTCCTTGATAAAAAACCTTTTGCTATGAAGCTTGTCTGTACTTATTAACCAGTATATGAACCATTTTAAGATTGAGTACGAAATAAGAAGAGAAAATCACGATAATATATCCCACGACTAATGAGAAACAAGATTGAATACGATACGGATAAATGGCGATACTTTCATATTAAGTGAGTAAAAGATGAATACGAATGTTTCTTATACATATTCTTCAATAATACAAGGTTTGTTGCATAGATTTTATGAAGGGTAAGACGAGTAAACAAAAAAAGTTATTCAAGTGATTAATTTGAAAAGTATCCACTTTTAATAATAGTAAGATGAAGCAAAAGTAATTTGAATTTTTATAATGAATCTGTAATTCGAGAAGTTGTTTCACTGATGGAAGTAGTGTGTTAGTAGGCAGTACATAGACATTTGACTATTTTTTATGTGTATAAGATTTTTTGTTTCCATTCTGTTTTGATTTATCATAAAATAGAAGTACAAGGTTCTATATGTATTAAGAACCGAAGTAACCAAGGAATCGAAACAGTGGGCATCTAAGCGTGTGTGAAAAATATGTGTAGAACACAAGCTAACTCGTAAATTCCACGGCAATTTTTACCGAAAATATGAACAGCGTCTATAACTTATTATAGAATATGAGTATCGTACTCAAGGGGTAAGAATTTGTCCCTTCAAGCCAATGAACTGAAAGAAGGGAGAGTGAAAGTCGATGGAAATCGAACGTATAAATGAAAATACTGTTAAGTTCTACGTAACGTATCATGATATAGAGGAACGTGGCTTTGATCGAGAGGAAATTTGGTATAACCGTGAACGTAGTGAAGAACTGTTTTGGGAAATGATGGACGAGGTGCATAGTGAGGAAGAATTTCCAGTTGAAGGACCATTATGGATTCAAGTTCAGGCGTTAGAGAAGGGACTTGAGGTAATCGTTACACGCGCTCAATTATCGAAAGATGGTCAGAAACTAGAACTTCCTATTTCAGAAGGTAAACACCTTGAAGTGCCGGTTGATGAGCAAATTGAATCAATGCTTGACCAACAATTTCGTGATGATAATGATGAAGAAGAAGATGAAGGTTTTGTAAATGAAGAAGAGCAATTACGTTTTGTGATTGTTTTTAATGATTTTGAAGATGTGATTGCATTGGCTTACAACTTCAATGCTGAGGGTCTCTTCCAACAGTTATATCATTACGATAATCGTTACTACCTTTATACAGGTTTTGAAGATGAACGGTACAATGATGAGGAACAAGATAATCTGTTAAGCCAAGTTCTTGAATATGGTGAAGAATCAAGGGTTACGATTCATCGAATTGAAGAATACGGTAAGAAGGTTATTGCTGAAAATGCTCTTCAAGAAATAACAAAATACTTTCCGTTCCAAGCTTAAGTCGGTTTCACGTCGGTGAAATCGGCTTATTTTTTTATTTGAAATTATCACGTGTCAACTGACGCAGACTCTTACTATATAACTTAGAAAACATCAGTGGTTCATGAAGAAAAACATCAATAATGTAAGTTTCACTTTATAGTAAATGATGTAATGAACAGTAAAATTTTCATAATTTGGTTTGAAATCATACGTCTATGCAGTAAAATAATAAGAGTTTATTAATTATCAACTAATAGGATTTTCACTTTATTGAGATGTTAATGAGAACAAGGGGTTGTAAAAGAAGCTGAATATATTAATGCTGTAGAATAGTAAGGGGTATATGTGATGAAGAAGAGTGTACAAGTATTTGTATTTACATTATTTATTGCAATTGGTATGTTTGTAACAAAAGGGTTATGGGAAGGGTGGTTACTTGGTTTAGTAAGTATTCTATTTTCTCTTTCAGCCGTTTTTATAGGTTTTTTAATTTTCTTTGAGAACCGTCACCCTACAAGGACATTGACATGGTTAGTTGTACTAGCTGTTTTTCCTGTTTTTGGTTTTTTCTTTTACATAATGTTCGGACAAAGTTATCGTAAAAGACGTACATATGAGAAGAAGGCTTGGTTAGATGAACAGGCATTTGCGAAAATAGAAGG
Source organism: Bacillus solimangrovi (assembly GCF_001742425.1). GTDB lineage: Bacteria > Bacillota > Bacilli > Bacillales > Bacillaceae_N > Bacillus_AV > Bacillus_AV solimangrovi. Next base: position 69,733 of record NZ_MJEH01000055.1, on the reverse strand, counting down.
ACAACGACCATTACCAAATGATGAGATACAGAAGATGGGTGACCATCAGAAGCTTCTATTCCAATTAGCTCATAAGCTTGGGAAAAGTCCAATTTCTTTTTCTACTGATACGAGAGTGCTTACGAACGGTGAGCAAAAGTTTAATGAGTTGAAGAAAGCTTTGAAAAATGCAGAACATCACATTCATTTGGAATATTATATTGTGCGTCATGATGGAATTGGAAATGAGTTAAAAGAAATTTTAGAAGAGCGAGCTAAAAATGGAGTTAAGGTCCGATTCTTATATGACGCTGTAGGTTCTTGGCAGCTTTCACAAAAGTATATAACAGAATTAAAAAATGCTGGTGTAGAAATGGTTCCTTTTTCACCAGTTAAGATACCTATTATTAACAATAAATTAAATTTCAGAAATCACCGAAAAATAGTTGTCATTGATGGAAATGAAGCATTTGTCGGTGGATTGAATGTCGGAGATGAGTACTTAGGAAAAGACGAGTATTTCGGTCACTGGCGAGATACACACTTATATGTTAAAGGAGAAGCAGTTCGTAGTTTGCAAATTATTTTTCTGCAAGATTGGTATTATATGACTGAAGAAACGTTGCTCACCCCTAGTTATTTATCTCCTGATTTGGTGGAAAGTGATAATCTAGGAGGCGTTCAGATGCTTGCAGGTGGGCCAGATAATGACTTAGAAGTTATTAAAAATGTCTTCTTCTCAATGATTATTTCTGCCAAAGAATCGATCTGGATTGCGACTCCATATCTCATTCCAGATGATGACATCTTAACAGCACTTCGAGTTGCTGCATTGAGTGGGATAGATGTTCGAATCTTAATGCCAAATCGTCCTGATAAACGAACGGTTTTCTATGCATCACGATCTTATTTTCCAACCCTTCTAGAAACAGGTGTGAAAATTTATGAATATGAGCGTGGTTTCTTACATAGTAAGATTGTAATTGTAGACAAGGAGCTTGCTTCAATGGGAACTTCTAATATGGATATGCGTAGCTTTCATTTGAATTTCGAAGTAAATGCCTTCCTTTATCGAACAAAGAGTACGGAAACTCTTGTGAACGACTTTATAAATGATTTGGAACATGCGAAAGAGGTTGATTATGAGTTATTCAAAAAACGTTCTTTCAAGCAACGTTTATTTGAATCTACTTCGCGCCTATTGTCACCATTATTGTAAGGCATTGCATATATGCAATGTCTTTTTTTTATGTATTTTAACAGGTAAAGTAGCTACAATGACGAACTTTTATTACTATGAAAGGAGGAGTGATTGTGTTAACAGCAATAATAGAAGATGGAAAATCTATTTCATTGCTTGACGATGAAGTACGCAAGTATATTCACGAATGGAGGAATGACTATAAATTTTTTTGTTCTGCTTGTGGAAGTAAGTTAGTTGTGAAGCTTGGAGCAAAACGAATTTGGCATTTCGCACATGAAACGACTTCATATTGCGAAGCACAGGCTGAAGGTGAATCTGATTATCATCTTACAGGTAAAAAACAGTTGTATGAATACTTTATTTCGAAAGGGTATGATGCTACATTAGAACCTTATTTGCATAATTTAAAGCAACGTCCAGACATTTTGCTACAAAGAAAAAACAGTATTGCAGTTGAATTTCAGTGTGCTACCGTACCGAGGACTAGGATTATTGAACGAACACGCGGGTATCAAACTGCACATATTCGCCCATTATGGATACTAGGTGAAAAACGATTAAAGCGGATATCTGCATCTCTCTTTCGTATTCCCACATTTGATTGGACTTTCCTCTTTCCCTATCAGCGTGAACCAACTCTTCTCTATTACTGTCCACATTCCTATCACTTATTAATCCTTTCTCACATTACACCGTTCTCTTCTCAAACAACGCTTGCACACCTTTCAATTAAACCCCTTCAGACGAAGACAGATAACTCAATACCTTTCAAACAAGAGAAATCCATTTATCAATTATGGTTGTTGGAGAAGAAGAAATGGCGCTCTCGGGCAGGCATGTTTCATTCTCCTCTTCAACATCGATTTGCAACCTTATTATATGAACAGGGCATACATCTTAGTTATTTACCTGCGGAAGTTGGTGTTCCAATACCGTCTCTTTATATGATCGAAACATCTGCAATGATGTGGCAAGCGTGGATCTGGTTAACGTTTATTAAACCACTTCCTTTAGGGTCCGTAATTCATCTTAATAAAGTTATCGATCAGTTCAAGCGTGCGTTACAGAGCGGGTTGTTTAAAGTACGTCAGTTACCGATGTATCCTACAACTCATTATTCGATTGCAATTAAGGAATATCTCGAATTGCTTACTAGATTAAGTTATTTACAGAAAAAAAACGAGTGTATATTTCAAAAAATACAAGCTTTTAATCAATGTAATAATATTGAACAAGCCTTCCATTATGATCAGGAAGTAATGGGAAAAATTAATAAATTAAACAATAATGTGTCAACATTTTGAAAAATGATCCAATAGTGATCTAGATCACTGTTTACTCGGAATGTGTGAAGTATGCTAACAGTAGTTCAAGTGGGAGGGGATAATCAATGTTTTGCCATCAATGTGAACAGACGCCAAGCGGTGGTTGTAAAGTTATCGGGGTATGTGGGAAAGACGAAACAATCGCAAGCTTACAGGATACAATTGTATTTGGTTTAAAAGGGATTGCAGCTTATCGAACACATGCACAACAGTTAGGCTATACAGATCCATTTGTAGACCGTACAACACATGAAGCGCTATATATGACATTGACGAATTCGAACTTTAATGTGCAAGAACATATTGATATGGCTATGCAAGTTGGTCAGTCAGCAGTTCGAATGATGGAAGTGTTAGATGACGCACACACGACACGTTTAGGTATTCCAGAGCCAGTTCAAGTATCGCAAAATAAGGTTGAGGGAAAAGCTATTCTCATTACGGGGCATAACCTTTTTGCATTAGAAGAACTGTTAAAGCAAACTGAGGGTAAAGGTATTAACATTTATACCCATTCAGAAATGCTTCCAGCTCATGGCTATCCTCAATTGAAAAAATATAGTCATCTTAAAGGAAATATCGGTAAAGCATGGTATGATCAACGTCGTCTATTCGAAAACTTCAAAGGCGCAATTCTTGCAACAACAAACTGTGTCATGCCAATTAAAGGTGGCTATGCAGACCGAATGTTCACTTATGAAGTAACAGGTTTAGAAGGTGTGGAAAAAATTACGAACGATGATTTTTCCCCATTAATTAATCGAGCTTTAGAGTTACCTGAAGTATATATGGAGTCTGACAAAACGTTAACAACAGGATTTCATCATGAAACCGTTTTAGGATTAGCGCCTGAAGTCATTCAAGCTGTTAAAGACGGTAAAATTAAACGTTTCTTCGTTATCGCTGGATGTGATGCACCTGGAAAGGGTGGCGAATATTATCGTGAACTAGCTACATCACTTCCCCCAGAAACGGTTATTTTAACGACTTCCTGTGGAAAGTTTCGATTCAACGATGTTGATTATGGAACTGTACCAGGCACTGAAATTCCTCGTTATATTGACCTTGGTCAATGTAACAATTCAGGTTCGACTGTTAAAATTGCAATGGCTTTAGCTGATGCATTTGAATGTGAAGTGAATGAATTACCTGTATCGATTGTGCTTTCATGGTTTGAACAAAAAGCTGTTGCAATCTTACTAGGGTTGTTCAGTTTAGGTATCAAAGATATCCGTATCGGCCCTAAACCACCTGAATTTATTTCAGAAGGTGTACTTGATGTACTAGTTAATATGTTTAATCTTCAATTGATTGGAGATGCACAAGAAGATATGGAAGCAATGTTAGCTCTTTCGTCTTCTTAATTTAAGATTCAACCCTCATATGAATATATTTTTGCCCGCTTTTTTATGAAGCGGGCTTTTGTTATGCTGCACAAATTATTACGAAAGCCAAAACAACATCAAACAGATAGTCAGTGCAATTTTTTTGCAAGAATATAATAACTATAGGATAATTTGTAATGGAAAGAATACACTAAAAAACAGGAATTCTTTAGAAGTTGAGCGAAAACTTCAAAGAGGTCAAATTGTTTAGAAGGGATTGGTTGGATGGCTGAACTAAAGAAAAAATCATTACCTACGCGAGACGAGATTGATGAACAGTATAAGTGGAGACTCGAAGATATATTTGCTTCAGATAGTGAGTGGGAGAGCCTATTTACAGAGGTAAAGACAATGCTTCCTAAAATAACTGAATTTCAAGGGAAACTTGGAGAATCAGCTGAAACGTTATTTGAGGCATTCGAATATCAACATGAGGTAGCAAAGAAAATTGGTAAGCTTTATACATATGCACATATGCGTTCCGATGAAGATACGACAAACTCACATTATCAAGGATTAGATGACCGCGCCTCTAACTTATATTCACAAGTAGGTGCAGCAATGTCATTTATCATACCTGAAATTCTTTCAATACCGGAAGAAACGATTCAACAATTTTTACAAGAACATGAAGGCTTGAAGTTGTATGATCACGCACTAGATGAAATTAATCGTCAACGTCCCCATGTTTTATCTGCAGAAGAAGAGTCGTTATTAGCTCAGGCGGGGGAAGTGTTGGGGAGTTCAAGTAATACGTTTGGTATGTTGAACAATGCTGATATTACTTTCCCAGAAATCAAAGATGAAAATGGTGAAGATATTGAAATTACACATGGTCGCTTTATTCGCTTCTTAGAAAGTGATGACCGACGAGTGAGAGAAGATGCATTCAAAGCAGTTTATAAAACATATGGCCAATATAAAAATACGTTTGCTTCTACGTTAAGTGGTACAGTGAAGAAGGACAATTTCAATGCTAGAGTGAGAAACTATGATTCTGCTCGACAATCTGCACTTAGTGGAAATAATATTCCAGAGAAAGTTTATGACAATTTAATTGAAGTCATTAATGAGCACTTACCTTTATTGCAAAGGTATATCAAACTGCGTAAAAAGGTCCTTAAGATTGATGAAGTGCACATGTATGACCTTTATACACCACTTATTCCAGAAGTGAAAATGGAAGTAAAATATGAAGAGGCGAAAGACCTCATCTTAAAAGGGTTAGCACCATTAGGGGACGAATATGCAAATATTTTAAAAGAAGGTTATGAAAATCGTTGGATTGATGTTCATGAGACGAAAGGGAAACGCAGTGGAGCTTATTCATCAGGTACATATGGAACAAACCCATATATTCTTATGAATTGGCAAGATAATGTGAACAATTTGTTTACTTTGGCACATGAGCTTGGGCATTCTGTCCACAGCTATTATACACGCAAAACACAGCCATACCCTTATGCAAATTACTCTATTTTTGTAGCAGAGGTAGCTTCGACGTGTAATGAGGCATTATTAAATGATTACATGCTTAAAAATACAGATGATAAAAAGAAGAAAATGTATCTTCTTAATCATTACTTAGAAGGTTTCCGTGCGACGGTATTCCGTCAAACGATGTTCGCAGAATTTGAGTATCTGATTCATACGAAAGCTCAAGAGGGAGAAGCACTTACAGCAGATTCACTTACAAATATGTATTATGAATTAAATAAAAAATATTTCGGTGATGAAATTGCTTTGGATGAAGAAATCGGTTTAGAGTGGTCACGTATCCCTCATTTTTATTACAATTATTATGTATATCAATATGCAACTGGCTTCAGTGCGGCAACAGCTCTTTCTCAGCAAATTCTAGATGAAGGTGAAGTAGCTGTTAATCGTTACGTAGACTTCTTGAAAGCAGGAAGCTCTGATTATCCAATTGAGGTATTAAAACATGCAGGTGTAGATATGACAACTAAACAACCGATTGAGCAAGCTTTACAAGTTTTTGAGGCGAAGTTATCTGAACTTGAAGAATTGCTTGAGCAAGCATAAAAATAATTCAATCAGTGAGGGTTTTCTATTCCCTCACTGATTGTTATTACGTTTCGTTCGTATCCCACGAAACGTATTACGTTTATTCCAAATGAATAGGCTAACTAGAACAACGGTGAATTGAATGATAGCAGCCAGAAAGAGGGGTTCAAGTCGCATTAATCCAAGTAAATAGTAGTAAAATGCCCCTATGTTTGCTATTACAAGTATTATAAATAAAAACCATCTATTGTTCATATAAATTCCTCCTCATTCCTAATTATAGAAATGGGAGAGTAAGATATGACAACTAGTTTTGATACATAAAATAGTAATAATAACGTTGATAGCGCATTCAAATCAATATTGAAACGAATGATCTTAAAAGAATGTAAGGGTTAGTGACATTTTTGTGAAATGGTTAACAATCTAATTGTCAGACCTCTAAAAAGCTGGTATATTTACATTGTAAAGTTAATCACAAGCAAACATAACCCCTTTGTTTGACCGTGAAACTTTCTCCCACCCCCCTGTCGAATGAAGACGTGTGAAAAGGGACTGATTCCATTGAGGATCGGTTCCTTTTCTATATATGTGCATATTGTGATTACAAATTATCAGATAGTTGGAATACATAAGGGAAAAGAGATAATCAGTATCATTACACATACTAGTTTTGACTGAAAGAGGCTGAATATCGTCTGATATTCAGCCTCTTCTCATGACATGTTTCAATGTTTAAATTTAATTTGTAAGCTAGGTGCTTTGTGATAATTTTTCGTTCATGTATTTTTTTTACCAATATAGCGCCAAAAGGTTCCGTATTTTACTGGAACGCATTTCACCTCGCCTTTGAGTGCGAGCTTTCTCATCATTGTTTCCACTTCTTTGCAAGTCATGTTATATACGACTTCAATTTCCTTTGCCGCTACGAATGAGTAATGTGATAAAAATTGTTCTATTTTAGGGAGCGGTTTTGGTTGGATGTCTCGTTGGAAAATATCCTTTAAGATTTGTTCATAAACTTCGTATTCATATTGTCCAGTAACCTTCAGACCTTCAGAATCAATGTTTTCGTTATTAAAGAAAACAAGAGAGGGACTCCTGTCGATCTCCATCTCTCCACTAATTTTTAGATCGCATTGAAACGCTTTGACAGCTCCTTCAGAATGAAGATCTTTCTGGAATTCATGTATATCTAGTCCAGCTTTCTCAGCTATCTTAATTAAAACCTCTTCTTTTGAGACGTTTTGTTTTTTCAAAAACATCGTCTCTTGCATTTTGCGAAGGAAACGAACACCTGCATGTTTCCCTTGAAGTTCTGCAGCTTTAATACCAATTGAAGCTGCATATGGAGTTGCAATCGGATCTTCAAACCATAAATCACCGTCACATGACATGCCTGAACGACTTGCTGTATGTTCCCAGACAGCTGCGATATTAGATGGTTTATTGCCTTTAGCAAGATTTAATCGTTGGAGCTTACTAGTAATGACGTGACGTATTGTAAAGACATCATTGTAATGTAAATACAATTTTTTTAATATTGGTTCTAATGCCCAGGCTTCTGCACAAAGTGGATCAATAAACACATATATTTCAACAGGCCTTTTGCACTTTACCGATTGCTTCGAACCAATATTGTTCTCAGCGGAATGACAAATCACACGGATTCTCCTTTCTCTTGCGGTTCATCCGGTGTATTAACCATATGTTGTGCAGTTAGCACTAGTCTCTCATAAATGGCTTCTCGTAAAGGACCTTCTAAACCAATTTCATCCATCGCTTCACTCATACAAGCTAACCATGCCCGACCTCGTTTCGGAGTAATTGGAAATTGCATGTGGCGAGCTCTCATCATCGGGTGTCCATGTTCTTCTGTATAGAGTTGCGGTCCTCCGAGATATTGAGTAAGGAACTGTCGTTGTTTCCGAATCGTTTCTGTCAAATCATCTGGAAAGATCGGAGTAAGATCAGGGTGCTTCCCAACTTTATTATAGAAGGTAGTAACGAGCTTAGTAATAACGGCGTCTCCACCAATTGCTTCATAAGGTGTTTGATGCTTTTCATTCATATTTGTTGACCCCTCTTAATGATGTTTTTCATTTTTATAATAGAAAGTAATTATGGATGGATGAAACGATATAGTGAACTGTCTGTTACTTTCAAAATATAAGCATAGCTTTAATTTAACTATTTTTGCAAGCAGTGTGGCTTCTTCTTAGCATGACCTGACACAACGTTTGTTATTTTGCTTATCGTTGGTAAGACATGCCATGATAAGCGGGATAAAGGTATGATTTGAGCTGGAGACAAGTAGTCTTATAGATATACATGGTCGTTAAGAGAAGCAATATTTAGGTTGTTCATATACAAATTGTATCAATGGTACGTTATAACGGCAAATGTTCTGATTGTACGTTTATTCACAATGAAACGTGCATGTGTTAATTTTAGTGCAATTGTTATGAACATGTAGACAATATTCGTTTGAATAAACCACTATATGAAAAGTGCTAGATGTATGGACCTATGTAATAAAGTTTGTTTTATAAAAATGAAAAACGCCTGCGAGAGATACAGGCGTTTCATCATTTGTTAATGGATTGGATTAACTAATAATCTAAACAGATTGAACGAAACAATTTTTTGATAAGGGTATTTTTATGTGAAATAAGTTGAGCTAACTTTACGAACATATTGTTCGGTTTCCTTAAATGGAGGAATACCGTTATACTTATCAACATTGCCTGGTCCAGCATTATAAGCAGCTAAGGCAAGAGAAAGGTCACCATCATAACGATCGATCATCTCTCGTAAATATTTCGTACCGCCATCGATATTTTCCTTCGGGTCATAAATATTTTGAACTCCAAGCTGTTTAGCTGTTTGCGGCATTAGTTGCATTAATCCGACAGCACCAGCATGTGATTTTGCATTTGGATTAAAGTTTGATTCATGTTTAATAACAGAACGAATGAGGTTTGAATCAATATTGTATTTCTTAGCTGCTTGTTCAATGTAATCATCAAAGCTCTGTCTATTAGATAGAGACAGTTGTAAGTTCTTTACCTGTCCTAACTGTAGAGAGTTGTTTTGTAACAATGGCGTTCGTGTTTGTGTATGGCTTGTTAGTAATGAAACTTGTTCATGTAATAATGTTGAGAAGAGAGAACTAACTTGATTAGTATTTCCTTGGATAGAGGGTTGACTTATGTTACGTATAGCTTGTAATTCTAGTAAAGTATGTAGTTGTTGAGCTGATAGCTTCATCTACTTTCCTTCCTTTCATTAGTGTGAGAGCAAAAAAATGTCTCATTGCAATGCCTTGTTTCGTTTAAAGAAGCGCTCCATTTTATTAGGTGTTTCTCTTGTTGGAATTTTAAATTTTTCTAGTAGTTGTTTGAAGTATATTTCTCCTTGATTACGATTAGAGACTTCCATTTCTAATTCGAAATCTTCATGTTCTAAGTAGAAGCTGTGATCAAATACAAGTAGAGCATTTTCCTGCTTAACTTCTGCTCTATTTGTCGTTAAGCTACCTAGTAAATGTAGAGTAGATGTATCAATCATCATCTCAGAAAGCCTTTCTGTAATCATCCCATTTATACAGCCACCATTTGTTAACATCTGGTTAGTCTCTTCTTCTGATAATTCCTCATGAGTTTCTAGTATGCCTTTAGTATGAGGCTCTTTAAGCGTTAGAATATAAACCCCATTTTTATATCGAATTCTTAATGCAGATTGTTTATCTTTAAGTGCAAAATTTTCTGTGTCAAAGTAATAATTCGTTTGTGAAATAAAATCTTTCTCTTTTAATTTGTAATAGGTAAGAAAGTCTTGAAATTCTTTTTTTGTTAAAAGGTTTTTAAATTCAATTTCTATTTCTTGGTTCATATTTTGATACTCCTTCTTTATAAGGTAAGAAAGTTACAAATTCTAAAGAATTAAGCTTCAGTCACCATGTGCTCACACTAGATTTACAATAGAAAAGCTGTTGTTCATTGCGCTTCATATAATTATGGAGAATGTGAACACATAAATCAATTTTAAAAAAAATCAATAGAATATGATACACTTAGGAGGAAATGTATTTATGATACAAATGTTATGCATATACATTAAATAAGAAACTGTTAATTGTTCATTGGAGGTACAATTATGCGTCAAACAATTGAAGTCAAACAAGGTATTGTTGAGAATGGAATTGTCGTTTTAAAGACAGCTCACACAATTAAGGAATCGTTGAAAGCAGGAGAGAGGGTACTAGTTGATTCAGATAATCTTGCGTTCGTATACATATTAGAAGATGAGGATGCATTTATATATGTAACACTTCCCAATAGCGTATGGCCTGTCTTGAAACAAGCTCTGCTAGAAGATTTGTCAGTAAAGTTGACTGATGGGAAAACTGTCATTCAATTAGATGAATTGAATGAGGAAATGAATTATTTAATTGATAATATCAAGGATAATTCAAATTATGGTGAAGAGATGGAACGTCTAGTTGAAGAGCTGTTAAGCTAAGCTCTAAGTAAGGTGAGCATTTGTAACAATTTAATACGGACTTTACTTTTCAAGATGTGTTGAGAATTGTTCGTAACACGTTATGAGAAATAAAAGTCAATTAATGAACGATGGGATCATTAATTAATGGAAGTAGCATTATTGGGATAATATGTTGGTGGTGAAGGATTTCATGGACAAATGGGATTGGGAGTTGTTTCTAACACCGTATAAACAAGCGGTTGATGAATTGAAAGTAAAATTAAAGGGAATGAGAGAGCAATTTAACATTAATAGTTCCTATTCTCCGATTGAGTTTGTAACAGGACGAGTTAAACCGACACCGAGTATATTGGAGAAAGCACGTCGAAAGAAGGTCCCAATTGAACGAATAGAAGGAGAGATACAAGATATTGCAGGCTTAAGGATGATGTGCCAATTTGTTGGTGATATTAAGCGTGTGCGAGACTTACTCGCTCAACGGAATGATTTCAAGATTGTTGAAGAGCGAGATTATGTAACAGAGCAAAAAGAGAGTGGTTATCGTTCGTATCACGTTGTCATTTCCTATCCTGTACAAACTGTTAATGGTGAAAAAAGAATCCTCGCAGAAATTCAAATTCGGACGTTGGCGATGAATTTTTGGGCAACCATTGAACACTCCCTTAATTATAAATATAAAGGTCAAATACCTGATGAAATAAAAGAAAGATTGTACAGAGCAGCGGAAGCAGCATTCCGTCTAGATGAAGAAATGTCTCAAATTCGTGGTGAAATTGAAGAAGCTCAACAATTATTTTTACATAAGACTGATCGTTCAAAATGATATGAACGATACACAAAAAATATATCGTGCATTACTAATGTTAAGACTTCCACTTTATTTAGTCTTGTACTTTAAAGAGTAATTGTTGTGAGCAAGGATGAGTAGAATCGAGTTTCATTCAGTTATGAGTGAGGTTTTTAGGAATACCTATGTTATGGGAAGTTATTTTCTATAAACGTTTCTATATAGCGAAATTTCAATTTGAAAAATATAAACAGGGAGTCGAGCAAAATATGAAATTTGCCATTCGTTCAAGAGGTGACCAATCATCAAATGGTTTAAAGATGAAAATGAAGAATTATCTTCAAGAATTTGATCTAATCTGGGATGAAGAAGAACCTGACATTGTGATAACTGTTGGAGGAGACGGTACACTACTCTATGCCTTCCATCGCTATAAACATCGTTTAGATAAAACAGCATTTGTTGGCATCCATACAGGTCACCTCGGATTTTATGCAGACTGGCTTCCAGAAGAGGCCGAAAAGTTAGTGATTGAACTAGCCAAAACTCCATATCAGATTGCCGAATACCCATTACTTGAAACAATCATTCGACATATCGATGGCGGTAAAGAAGTTGTATATTTAGCATTAAATGAAAGTACAGTTAAAACTGTCGATGGATCACTCGTTATTGATGTTGAAATTAAAGGTGAAAGATTTGAAACGTTCCGTGGAGATGGTCTTTGCATTTCTACTCCTTCTGGTAGTACTGCATATAATAAAGCGTTAGGCGGTGCGATAATTCACCCTTCACTTGAATCGATTCAAATAGCAGAAATGGCATCTATTAATAATCGTGTCTTTCGTACAATCGGTTCACCGCTCATTTTGCCGAAGCATCATACATGTATGTTGAAGCCGAAGGAAGCAACAGATTTGAAAATTACGATTGATCACAAAACGATTGTTCATAAAGATGTTAAGTCAATTCAATGCCGTGTGGCAAATGAAAAAATTCGGTTTGCACGATTCAGACCATTCCCATTCTGGAAACGAGTAAGAGATTCATTTGTTGCAGAAACTTGGGAATCGTAAGGAGAAAAAAAGTTGAGTGATCAATTTTCTTGGAAAGTACCAGCATCATGTGATCAGATGTTACTACGGGAATTTTTACATAAAGAGAAACGATTTTCTCGTCGTCTGTTAACAACTACGAAATTCAGTGGTGGAGGCCTATATGTAAATGACCAAGAAGTAACGGTACGTTATGTTCTTCAAAAAGGTGATAATGTAACGGTTAAGCTTCCAAAAGAGGTAAAGGGCGATCGGATGGTACCTGAACAGATGGCGTTGACTATTCTCTATGAAGATGAACATGTTTTAGTAGTGGATAAACGTCCAAACATGTCAGTTATCCCTTCAAGCGACCATCCAAATGGTACACTAGCAAACGCAATTCTATATTATTATGATCAAATCGGAATTTCGAATACGGTTCATTTCGTAAATCGCCTTGACCGTGACACGAGTGGTGCACTATTAATTGCAAAAGATCGATTTACACATCACTTGTTTTCACTCGCTCAGCAGGAAAACTTGATTCATCGACAGTATACGGCTATTGCTGAGGGGGTTATCATTCCTGATAGTGGCACAATCAATGAACCGATTGCAAGAAAAGAAGGTAGTATTATAGAACGAATCGTTCACCCGAACGGACAAAGGGCTGTTACTCATTTTAAGGTTGAAGATAGAAGTGATGGTCACACACTTTTATCTTTGAAACTAGAAACTGGAAGAACACATCAGATTCGAGTACATCTAGCTTCACTTGGGCATCCTCTTCTAGGAGATAGTCTGTATGGTGGTAATGATAAACAGATAAATAGGCAAGCGTTACATAGCACTATGCTTACTTTTATACACCCTTTTTTAGAAAAACAGGTGGAAGTATGTTCACCACTGCCACCTGATTTCAAAGATGTATTAAACCGTTCGCACGATTAAGCGAACGGTTTTCTTATATAGAGTATACACAATTATTGTTGCTGCTTAGTGAGTGTAGTTCATTCTCCTTAATCAAAAGAACGGAATTTCTCAGGAACGTATGGCATTGATGAGGGGACGGAATATAGTTTCATATCAGGATAACGTAATCCTGTCAGTTTATTTCCGAACACAGCTCCAGTATCAATATTATAGGTATGATTCACCTTTCTTGGTGATTTTACTGGTGTATGTCCATAGACAATCCAAGCTTGTCCTCGATAGTGTTGTGCCCAATCTCTGCGCACTGGTGAGCCATCAGGATGTTTTTCTCCAGTGATATCCCCGTATAATACAAATGTTTTTACTTTTTTACTATTTTTCCCGATGTAGTCTTCTTTGATGCCAGCGTGTGCAACAACTAGATTTCCGCTATCTAGTTGTACATATAGTGAAGATTGCTCATACAATTCCATAAAATGAGTACGTACCAATTGCTGTTCATCATTAGAAAGGTTTTCATATTCTGCGACAGTTGTTTCTAAACCATGCGTAATTTGTACATTTCTTCCGAGGAAGAAGCGATAAAGCTTATCACAATGATTCCCCGGCACGTAATGAGCCATATTCTGTTCAACTACAAGTCTCCAGACAGTTTCCATTACTTCAATTGAGTTTGGCCCTCGATCTGCAAGGTCACCAACAAAAACGAGCATGCGACCTTCAGGATGGATAGGAACATTCTTTTCCCAAATGTACCCCATTTCTTTTGTTAACTGTATGAATTCGGTATTACACCCATGAATATCACCTATAATATCAAACATGACGTCACCTCTTTATGGCTGATAATGGTTTTAGTTTTTGAGAAAGTTTAGTATCCATTATTCATTTAAAATGGTGTTTTAATTCTAATTTTTTATGAATGGGGTTAATAATGATGAATTGTTTTAATAGACAAGTTTAAAAAATTGGTGAACACTTATTAATATTGTGGCACAATGAGAGAAATAATTGTAAAAACCTTCTTTCTCTTGTTTGACAAAGTGAATGATTATTTATACGATTAATTAGGTTTTTATCTAAATAGAATGCAATGATTTAATGGTAATTAAAGGTAATAGATAAAGTGTTTGTTCAAAATGAAGAATTAAGAGTTATCACCAATTTGAATATGATTCAGTTATACTTCAATAAAAAATTGACACTAATTATACTAAGATAAATCCGAGTTTTTCTCTCAAAGATTCTATGATAAGTTTCTATAAGTACACTAAAGATAAATGTCAATGATTCCAACTGTTATGTTGAAATGACAGGCAAGCCTTCTATGTTTTTCAGCATTAATGATTATGTTTGTTAGCGTGCTGAACGAATATAACTTTTATAATTCAGACTTTTGAACAACCTCGAATAGATAAAGGGTATTGTGACAATCCTGATGTGAATGAGAGGTGGATGGGATGCCAGAATCAAATCAGAATTTAGATAACGAATTCGTTGAATACATTCAAAAAGCTATTGAGAATGAAGATATGCAGTCTTTTCGGGAAGAATTTTTAGATGCGCATCCATATGATCGTGCAAAGTTCTTTATTAAACAAAGACGTAAAATTCGCTTTCAATTATATGCATATTTATCACCTGAAGAAATGGCTGAAATGTTTGAAAATCTTGATATAGAGGATCAAGAAAAGTTATTAGAAGAGATGGACCCAGCATATGCAGCAGATATGTTATCAAAAATGTATGCAGATGATGCGGTTGACGTATTAAATGAACTTGATAAGTCACAGGTCGTAAGCTATTTAACGATTATGGATGATGAGGCCGCTCAAGAAATTAAAGAACTTCTTCATTATGAAGAAAAAACAGCAGGTAGTATCATGACGACAGAGTTCGTTAATATTCCTGCAAACTTATCGATTAGAGAAGCAATGAATCATTTGAAGCATGAGGCCCCAGAAGCTGAAACCATTTATTATATTTTTGTTACTGATGAAGACTTACGACTTGCAGGTGTTATTTCATTACGTGACTTAATTATTGCTGATGATGATTTGAAAATTCATGAAGTTATGAATGACCGTGTTGTATCAGTATCCGTAAGTGAAGATCAAGAAGAAGTGGCAAAGATGATGAAGGACTATGACTTTTTAGCCCTTCCAGTTGTCGATTTTCAAAAGCATTTATTAGGAATTATCACAGTTGATGATATAATGGATGTTATGGATGAAGAGGCTTCGGATGATTATTCTAAGCTTGCTGCCGTTTCAGATATGGTAACAGTTGACCGTAATCCCTTTTCAGCAGCGCGTAAACGACTACCATGGCTTATCATACTATTATTCTTAGGTATGCTGACAGCAAGTTTAATTGGACGATTTGAGGATACGTTAGATAAGGTAGCTATTTTAGCAGTGTTCATTCCTTTAATTGCAGGAATGGCAGGAAATACCGGTACACAGGCATTAGCTGTTGCTGTAAGAAATATTGCAACTGGGGACACTGAACATGAAAGTAAAATGAAGTTAATTGCTCGAGAGGCAGGAACAGGTATTATTACTGGTGCGATTTGCGGTTTACTCGTTGTTCTCGTCGTTTATTTATGGCATCATGATGTTTATCTAGGACTTCTCGTTGGGATTTCTATTTTTGCAACTTTAATTGTTGCAACACTTGCAGGTGCACTTGTACCGTTAGTAATGCATAAGTTCAACATTGATCCTGCAGTAGCGTCAGGCCCATTCATAACTACAATTAATGACCTAATTAGTATTTTAATTTATTTTGGAATGGCAACTGTTTTTATGCAATATTTGACACGATGATTTAGATCATACTAATTGAATGATGTGTCAATCTTTACATGATTTGTTCAACTAACATTAATGGGGGATGAAGGAAACTCCTGTTAATTTCAATAAATATATATTGGGGGTGCTATTTTGGAGCAACATGCTTCGGTGACATCACTCGTCATCGTTATCATTGTCGCATTTCTCACGCCAATTCTCTTACACCGATTGAAATTAAATGCTATTCCAGTAGTAGTAGCAGAAATTATAATGGGTTTAATTATCGGGAAGAGTGGTTTCAACGTTGTTCACCCTGATATTTGGCTTGAGACATTATCAACACTAGGGTTTATCTTCTTAATGTTTCTAAGTGGATTAGAAATTGACTTTTCTGCATTTGCGGGTGGAAAGAAGAAGAAGAAAGAAGATGAACCGAATGCATTTATAGTTGCATTCATTATCTTTATTGGGATTTTCTTATTATCATTATTATTGTCATTTGCATTTGTTTGGGCAGGTTTTATCGATAATGCGTTCTTAATGACGTTAATTATCTCAACAATATCATTAGGTGTAGTTGTACCAACGCTAAAAGATGCACAAATTATGAAAAGTAATATAGGTCAAACGATTTTATTAGTAGCAGTTATTGCAGACCTAGTTACGATGATTCTGCTTGCTGTGTTTGTATCCTTATACGGAGAAGGACAAGGAAGCATGTGGTTACTATTAATTTTATTCGGTGCGGGTGTATTATTGTACTTTGTGGGGAAAAATTTCCAACACAAATCATTTGTTGAAACGATGGCAACAGGTACGATTCAAATCGGGACACGCGCAGTGTTTGCTTTAATTATCTTCTTAGTAGCCCTGTCTGAATCTGTTGGTGCTGAAAATATTCTCGGTGCTTTCTTAGCAGGGGTATTAGTTTCATTGTTATCTCCAAATAGCGATATGGTGCATAAGTTAGATTCATTTGGATATGGATTTTTAATTCCAATCTTTTTCGTAATGGTTGGGGTTGAGCTAAATGTGAGAGAGTTATTTGGAGATAGTTCAGTTTTAATCTTAATTCCGTTGTTGTTAATAGCTTTGTTTGCTTCAAAGATTGTTCCAGCCTTTATTTTAAGACGTTGGTACGATTGGAATACAGTCTTTGCATCTGGATTTCTTTTGACGTCAACATTGTCACTTGTAATCGCGGCTTCCACGATTGGGGAGCGGATGGGTGTAATCGATGCAAACATGTCTGGAGCACTTATCTTAGTAGCTGTTATTGCAAGTATATTAGCTCCGATCCTATTCCAAAAGGCATTTAAAAAGCAGGTTGTAGAACATAATCGCACGAAGATCGCCTTTATTGGTGCTAATCGAATGACACTTCCTGTAACTAGGGAGTTAGATCCTGATCAATATGAAACATTTTTATATCATACGAAACAAGATAAAATTGATAATCATACAGCGAGTTCTTGTTATCACATTCGAGAGGTAGAAGATTATGATGTGAACTTTTTATCAGAACAAGGTGTATTTGATGTAGACATGTTAATTGTTTCTACTGGAGAAGAGAGTACAAATAGAGAAGTTGCCTTATATGCAAAAGAACATGAAGGTGTACCGCGTGTTATTGCAAGAATAGAAACATCTGATGGAGAAGAGAAGATGAAAGCACATAACATTGATGTGTTTTCCGTGTTAATGTCAACAAAAACATTACTAAAAGCTCTGATTGAATCACCAAGTGTGATGAATTTATTTACGAAACAAGAAAATGCACTCTACCAAATTAATATGCATAATCCAGAATTCAATGGCGTTATGCTACGCAATTTCACATTTACAGGTGATGTCATAATGGTTCGTGTTTTCCGTGGTAAAGATTCAATTGTACCTCATGGGGATACTGAATTAAAGTTAGGTGACCGCTTGATTGTGACGGGTTCTGCAGAGTATGTCGAAGAGCTCAAAATGATCCTTGAATATTGTGAATGGTGTTAAAAGAAACCATCATGGCTTGTATTGTCATGATGGTTTTTTTTGAAAGAAACGAAAGTTTGTGTTCAATAGTGTGGATTAGTGTTTTCATCACACGATCTATAGAGGTATATCTTACAAATGTGTTTGAAATGTTTGTAAGCGTAAAAAAGTATGGTATAATCTTTTTTAGGACTAGGTACTAAAAGTATGTCATAATTTATAAATATTGAAGGAGGAAATGAAATGTTTTCACTTGAAGGTCGTACATATGTGATTATGGGAGTTGCAAATCAACGTAGTTTAGCTTGGGGGATTGCAGAAGCTCTACATCGTGCTGGTGCTCGTTTAATATTTACATATGCTGGAGAACGTCTTGAAAAAAATGTTCAAAAACTTGTTACAACATTAGACCGTGATGATTCACTTGTTTTACCTTGTGATATTACAAATGATGATGAAATTAATAATACATTTACAACTATTAAAGAAGAAGTGGGAGTTATTCATGGACTTGCTCATTGTATCGCTTTTTCGAAAAAGGAAGAGTTAAAAGGCGAGTATATGAATACTACTCGTGAGGGATTCTTATTATCTCATAACATCAGTTCTTATTCTTTAACTGCAGTTGCAAAGGCTGCGAAGGATCTGATGACTGAGGGTGGAAGCATCGTCACATTAACATACCTTGGTGGAGAACGTGTTGTAGAGAATTATAATGTTATGGGTGTAGCGAAAGCATCTTTAGATGCAAGTATGAAATACTTAGCAGCGGACCTTGGTAAGTATGGAATTCGTGTGAATTCTATTTCAGCAGGTCCAATCCGTACACTTTCAGCAAAAGGAGTAGGAGATTTTAATTCAATTCTTAAAGAAATTGAAGAACGCTCTCCTTTACGCAAAACGGTAACAAAAGAAGATGTAGGTAATACAGCACTATTCTTAATGAGTAATATGTCGAATGGTATTACCGGGGAAATTATCCATGTCGATTCTGGTTACAATATTATTGCACGATAAGCAGATTAATAAAACCCTTTGATCAATGATCAAAGGGTTTTTTGTTGCGAGAATAACTGTCATTTCTTCAGTGTTCTGTGTATTAAAAAATTCACTGTTAATGAGGAACTAAGATACATGCATATAATAAAAAGGTTTTATCTTTGTATATAATATGAAGTTTATTATTGGTTTGTGTCATAAGAATAATTCAATGAAGGATACTATATCGGAAAGTACATGGAAGTATTACATTAAGTAAGAATGGCAGTTAATAGTTTAAATATTTTGCTCTTAAACGCAAAATATTTTGTATAAGAAAAATTATTTTGCGTTTGGTGGTAGAGTGAGTCATTGGGGAATAATAGAATTTATTTTAACAATTCTATTAATAATAAAAGAATAACGACAGAACGTTAGCCTGATTAAAGTGATATGAAGGGTACATATTAAAAGGGTGCAATAAAAGTCATTGAATTTAGATTTTTGGCATATTTCTTGCAAGTATAAAAAGGTGAGTAAATTCATTCGTCTTACTTTATGATGAATAATAAAAGTGTTTACGAGACTTGTTATACTTTTGGTGGAGAGTGATATAATTTGCTCTACTATAGAGCAGTTCCACTTAATATATAAGAGTTATATTTGAGAAGGACTAGAAAAACATACCTTTCAATTGAATTTAAGGAGGAATTTTCATGGCTAATACAAATTCGATAATTGAACAAACAGAAAAATTTGGTGCGCGAAACTATCATCCGCTTCCAATTGTAATAGCTAAAGCTGAAGGTGTCTGGGTTGAAGATCCTGAAGGTAATCGCTACATGGATATGTTAAGTGCATATTCTGCAGTGAATCAAGGTCATCGTCACCCTAAATTGATTCAAGCGTTAAAAGAACAAGCAGATCGAGTAACATTAACGTCACGTGCTTTCCATAATGATCAGCTTGGACCTTGGTACGAGAAGATTTGTAAAATGACAGGGAAAGAGAGAGCACTACCAATGAATACAGGTGCTGAGGCAGTGGAAACTGCAGTTAAAACAGCACGTCGTTGGGCATACGATGTTAAAGGCGTAGCAGAGAATCAAGCAGAAATTATTGCGTGTGAAGGCAATTTCCATGGGCGTACAATGACAGCAGTTTCGTTATCATCTGAAGAAGAATATAAGCGTGGTTTCGGACCGATGTTACCTGGAATGAATATTATTCCTTACGGTGATATTGAGGCATTGAAAGCAGCGATTACACCAAATACTGCTGCATTTTTGATGGAGCCAATTCAAGGTGAAGCAGGTATCGTTATCCCACCTGAAGGATTCTTGAAGGAAGCTAAAAAAGTATGTGAAGAGAATAATGTGTTGCTCATTGCCGATGAGATTCAAGCTGGTCTAGCACGAAGTGGAAAAATGTTTGCTTGTGATTGGGAAGATGTTACACCTGATATCTTAATTCTAGGTAAAGCACTTGGTGGAGGAGTATTCCCAATTTCTTGTATTGTTGCTGATGAGGATGTACTTGGAGTATTTAACCCTGGATCTCATGGTTCAACATTTGGTGGTAATCCACTTGCATGTGCTGTGTCAGTTGCAGCACTAGAAGTGCTTGAGGATGAGAAGCTTGATGAACGTTCACTTGAATTAGGTAATTACTTCATGGAGCAGCTCCGTCAAATTGATAATCCAATGATTAAAGAAGTACGTGGAAAAGGATTATTCATAGGTGTTGAATTGACTGAACCAGCTCGTAAATATTGTGAACTACTAAAAGAAGAAGGTTTATTATGTAAAGAAACACATGATACGGTTATCCGTTTTGCACCACCTTTAGTTATTTCTAAAGAAGACCTTGATTGGGCAATTGAGAAAGTTCGTAAAATTTTATCACGTGCTAACTAACGTTACAAAGTACAATAAATAATAGAGTATTGTTAATGAAGTAGACACTTATTAATTAGTTGGAGTAATTAACACAATTGATAAAAGCGCACCTATTAATAGCCGTTACGTGAAAAGAGAGCTTGGAATCCCAAGCTCTCTTTTCATTATGAGCTGTTTACTAGTGAATGATTGTGAATGTTCTCGCGTGAAATTACTTTTTTTGAATAAGCCCAAAACCTATTCCTGTAGGGTCTACTAAGTAGGCAAGATAAAACTCATCAAACTCCATTATATCTCTAACGATCATAGCCCCGTTTTTTGTTGCTGAAGAAATCGCTTCGTCTATGAAATCTACTTCGATTTGAATACGAGTTCCATGAGGATAATCATTGGGTCCTTTCGCAATTCCACCATTCATTCCGTTTCTCTCGGTTTCACTAGTTGAAACAGACCAATAATCCCAATGTGGTTCAGCAACATCCCAACCAAAAACGTTAGAGTAAAATTCTATAGCTTTTTCAGGTTGTTGACTATTCAATTCAAATCCAACTACTCTTCCATTTATTTTTCTCAAAATCGTTGCCCTCCTAATAATGTCTATTAAATTTCAACTATGACACTTTATTGTCCTATCCCTAATCTATCTATTATCTTCACGATAGGGTGTTATCAAATTACTATTAAGTATTGGATATTTATGTAATTAAAAGTTTATCATAGCTAAGAGATTGAGAACAGCAAAAATAATTATGGTTTTATTCACTCTCTTTTCTATTTTAAAGAATTAGTTGTACTAGAAATTTAACGTTAATAAAGTTTTGGGCACATTACCTATATTGGTTGCATATGATGTGTAGAAAAGGAGGGATAGGTCTTGGCAAAAAAGAAAACAAGTGCTTCAAATCGTCCGTTTCTGTATATTGTCCAGCCTGATTTTGAGCAAGGTGACACGAAGATGCAAGATTATATA
This sequence comes from Bacillus solimangrovi, assembly GCF_001742425.1. Classification (GTDB taxonomy): domain Bacteria; phylum Bacillota; class Bacilli; order Bacillales; family Bacillaceae_N; genus Bacillus_AV; species Bacillus_AV solimangrovi. The sequence continues at coordinate 47,931 of NZ_MJEH01000055.1, read as the reverse complement.
ATTAAGAAAAATGAGAAGGTACAGCAGCAAGCAACTACACGAATTATGCGAGTTAAAAAGGAAAGTGGAAAAGCGAAAAAAGACACAGAATTTGATAAATCATCTCTTTCAAATTTCAAGAAAAACTTTCAAGATTTAGGTTTGAAGGAAAGGGTAGACCTGTTATTGACTATACCAAAGGAACGTCCTCAATATCCGTGTGCACTTATTGTGAATGGTGAAATGATTGAAGGCACTGTGTTAGAAAAGGATGATGCCACTGTTTCATTCCAACTGAGTGAAGGGCAAGCGGTTAAGAAGTATGATTGGAATGTTATTGATGATGTGCATATGCTGTAAAAAATCTTCAAAAGTACTTATTTGAACACGTTGACTTCATGTTAGTAGGTGATGTCGTTTGTCTATGACTTGGATAGAAATAATGATGCTTATATTTGCAAGCTTTCGCCTAACGAGGTTGATTGTTTATGACCAAATTACATCGTTTATCCGCAAGCCATTTCATGAATTAGTGGAAGAAGAAGATGCCGAAGGCAATGTTGAAACTTACCTTGAAATAAGGGGAAGCGGGTTAAGGCACTGGATCGGTGAACTATTAAGTTGTTATTGGTGTACAGGGATGTGGAGTACAATCTTATTAGTTTTAGGAATTTGGTTTCTTCCTGAAATTTTTGAGTTTATCGTCTTCATATTAGCATTGGCTGGTGGTGCTGCATTTCTTGAAGTAATTGTTCAAAAGTTGAATGAATAAAATAATAAATCACCCGTACCAATCCGGGTGATTTATTAATTGTGAAGAAATTTCATTCTCTACATAATTTCAGCTTTCGAATAAGTTTGTTATGATTTTGACGGTAAATGTAAGACAATACGATTTTTAGAAGCTCTCCCTTTCGAATCTTCCTTGCAATAGACAAAACCAGCAAGAGATAATTCCCCTTCAGCTTTTTCTGAAAATTTGAGCTGGAAATTTGAAAAAGTTAATGTTTCTCCTGGAGCAATGTTATCAGCATGAAGTGGTTTAAGCCAATGTTCACCCCGTTTACTACCTTTTTTGCGCCAATCATACTCTAAATATTTCCATTCCTCGTTTGAACCATATAAAGAGTCTTCGTCTGAATTCCCTTTTCCATATGAAATTTTCCCACTAATTGAGCTATGTTGTGATGGGGAAATTTCTAAACAAATGAGTGGGTTGTTCATTGTTTCAGCGCCAGTGTTGTGAATCTGAAAATTTCCAATTACGAAGGTATTATGCAAATGTTCATCAGACGATGGCAGAATGACAGAGTATTGAAACATAGATTCAAATGAAAGTTCGTTTTGAATTGGATTATTCAAATCTTCAGTCGAAGCTATAATTTTTAACTTTTTTAACTTTTGTTCTGCCTGCTCAAGAAGTGAGTGAACTTCATGAAGCTCAAGGTTATCATCTGTAGAAAGGTTATTCGACATCTCTTCACCTCCAAAACAATCCTGTACTTCATTTATATGTATGTAAACATTTACGAAAAAATACGAAAAGCTGCTGCGAGTGCAGCAGCTTACTGATTCAATTAGCAATCTTTTCGATCATCATTTGGAAATACATCTGGACATTGAGGTGGGAACTTTTCTGTTGAACATAAGACCGGTGAAATTGGTAATTCTGGACGTGGTTCACAGAATTTCCCCTCAACTTCGATTTTTACGTAAGCTTCCATTTGAACTTCAATGCAAAGAGTGATGGAGATATCAAGTTGCTCAAAATCATCAGTACAAATCAAACTTGCATCACATTCAAAGAATGATAGGTGACAATTAACTTCAGTACCTTTAGGTGCACATAAGAAGAATGTTTGTGCAGTTGCAAATGGGATTCCTTCGTCTAAGTGGCAAAGCACTTCACCATTATGAGACAACAGTTCAATCCCTACGAATCCTTTTAGAAGAACTTTTACTTTCTGAAGTGTTACCTCATCACCATCAGGTAACTTAACTTTGACTTCTTCACGTCCATTTGGTTGAATAATTTCTTGACAAAGAACACCATTGTCTTTTTTCGGATCAATACGGTTACCATATCTGTCACTTAAGAAGCAGTCAACAATTACATCATCAATGCCCTCACGCTCTAAGAATTCACAGATATTGCGAATATGGCCATTATCACCACACGGTTCTAAGTCACAATCAAATTTAAGTTGATTTAATTGTTTTCCAGTAAAACTAATTAATGGAAGATCAACTTGGCGTGTGACCCAATCATAAACCTTCGGGACTCTGATACAAATATTTTCTTTCTTTGGTTTATGGCTCATTTGTTTAAAGCCCTCCTCATTATTATTTATCCCTAAGCAAGTATTTCATTGTTAGGTACGGGACTACTTTTATAGTATGAATGTCTAGAATAAGTGTGCGATAAACGGCGCCTAATTTCATAAACGGGCGAATACACAGATTATTATTAGATTGCATATAAATAGGTGAGTATGAAGAAGAGGAGGAATTGTAAATGGAACGTAAGTATTCGGATGCTCAGTGGAAGCGGTTTGTTACGAGGTTGAAGTCAGAGCTTACTTATTATAGAGAGAAAGTAGAGGAGCTTGAGAAACAAATAGAACCAACATCGAATTTAGAGAAGAAAATGTTTATAGAAAGAAAGCAGTACGAACAGGATTATGAGGACCTTCAACAACAATTAGATGATGCGAAGCAAGATATTGACATGTATAAAAATCAAATCAAACAGTTAAAAAACCGCAATAGTGATGAATCATTTCTTGGTTCTAGACAAATTCAAGGGATAGTTGAACAAAATTCTTTTTTTAATGAAGATGGAAGCAATTATAATCCAGAGCATCAGCATGCTTGGTTTTTTGAAGGATTGAAAAGCAGATAGAAAGATAGTATTGATAGGCAATAGCCTTTCTTTTCTATAAGCCTTGGACGTACTGAACAATTTCAAGTAATGGTTCATAGACTATATCAGGTCAGAGCAGTATTGAAAGGAGGAAATTGAATGAGAAGAAGGGGCACTCATCGAACTATTAGTAAAAAATCGGCTAATCTCAAAAATACAGGTTCGTCTTATCCAAGAATCTTCAGTAGTACATCATCGAAATCATTCAATCCAAGCAATGGATGTGGTTGTGGGAAAGGTTATAAACACAAATAAGTCATTGAAGGAGGTGAAATAATGAGTGAGGAAAAGAAGCCAAAGGTGATTCATGTTGATAAGTTAATTCTTCAAGCGAATGAAGTGGTCTTTGAACCACCGACAACACCGCCGCCAGCACCGCGTCGACAGCCACTTAACTCATGGTTTGGTTTTCGTGCTCCACAACAGGCAGCTCCAGAGGAGGAAGTAGTCGAATCACAAGCAGAAGGTGTTGAACCAGAGACAAATGAGGTAGAAGGTTCGACGGAACAAGAGCAGGTGGAAGAAAATACGAATAGACGTCCACCTTTTTCTTGGATTTAATTATATGATGTAAGCAGTACCTTATAAAATAGACGCGTACCACTGTCTGATTTATAAGGTACTATTATTTTTGTTAGCTTAACGACCACTATGACTTCTACTTTTAAACTAAGGATCAAGTGAAGGGAGATATTATTTTTATTAGGTTAACAAACTATCCATAGATGATGAAGAAAAGTCACAGCTGCTTGAAGGTTCATTCTATATGGAAGAAATCATCTCTTTCTTTTGCGATCCAATTCTCCATATCAATTTCAGTTTGTTTGACAATCCGATTGACTAATACATCGTGCCATATATAATTCTCAAGCAAATAGATATGAACAGGGTCATCTGTGTAAAATGCAGTATCTCTTTCATTAATAGAAGTACCATAGATCATTTCACGACCATCAATGGAAAGGATGAACCATTTATTTGTCCCAATATTTTTTGTATAACTTGTCTTTCGATGAAGTTCTAATCCTGATAATGGATTCTCAACTTCAAAGCAAATTCCTTTTAAATCACAATTTGATGTTTTACTTTTCAATTCATGTTCAAGTTCTGAATACATCTCATTCCATAGTGAAACAATAATTTTTTTTTCTGCTTTTTGTAGTATTGTTCTGCAATAGGCCAATATGTGTGATTTTCCTTTGAGCGTTATTACTTTATTGTCAACAAAGGGTTCTGTTTTTTCAAGGTGTTTTAGAGTATCACTAATGTAATCATATGTATCAGTCCATTTTGCTTTAGCGGACTCTAAGAAAATTTCAACTGGTAAAGGAGAATATTGAACAGAATCATTAATTTTATTTTTAATAACAATGCCTTGTTCTTCAAGTCCATTTAAAATCTCGTAGATGCGAGCTCTCGGAATTCCAGATGTCTTACTTACTTGATATGCACTTGTTTGACCTTGATGAACTAGAGAAACATATGCTTTTGCTTCATATTGGCTAAAGCCTAGTGATTGAAGTTTTTGAATTATTTCCTCCATAGTATCCTCCATTAATTAGTACTTAAATTATCATAACATAACCTCGTTGAAGTTGAGGTATGTGAATAGGAAAATGATGTAATTAAACATTTACATATAGTTCACTGTAGGTTACTATTTAAGTAGTGACTAATGGATTGTGATTCATCTAAAGAAAAAAAGTGAATGGTCCATGATCTGTAGGGGGAATATGGATGGAAGATATAAGCATATATACGATAGTATTGTTATTCAGCTTTGGGTTTCTAGCGGCATTCATAGATGCAGTAGTAGGAGGTGGTGGCTTAATTTCTATTCCTGCATTATTATTTTCAGGTCTCTCACCTTCAGCAGCAATTGCTACTAATAAGTTAGCGAGTTCAATGGGGTCATTAACGAGTACAATAGCCTTTATTAGATCAGGTCATGTTGATTTTCGGTTAGTTATTAGATTGTTACCCCTTGTTTTTTGTGGATCGTTATTAGGGGCATACATTGTAAATGATGTATCGCCTGATATATTAAAACCATTAGTGTTAGTTCTCTTAATTGCTGTAGCCATTTACACAATAATAAAAAAAGACTGGGGAAGTAAATCAACGTATCGAAAGCTAACTTGGAAAAAAGCTTCTATATTTGCTCTTATTATTACACTTATTGGCTTTTACGATGGTTTTTTTGGTGCTGGAACAGGTTCATTTATTTTATTTGCATTTTTAATAATCGGTTTTGACTTCGTACAATCAGCAGGAAATGCAAAATTTTTGAACTTCGGAAGTAACATAGCTGCGTTAATAATGTTTATTCATCTTGATGCTGTAGTCTTTTCATATGGTATACCAATGGGAATTGCGATGGTTTTAGGGGCTTTTGTTGGTTCTAATTTTGCAATTAAACAAGGTGTTACATATGTTAGAGGATTATTTATCATCGTCACTGTATTTTTAATTGGAAAAAATATTTATGATTATGTGAGTTCAATGTAAGAACATAGACGAAGGAGCAAAACTGAGGCATATAACAAATGTCTCAGTTTTTTATATTTAGGAACATATCTTAAAAAAGCACATACATTTAGTAGTAGGCGTTTTTTCCCCTTATTAATAGGTTTAAAGTGATAAATGTTCAACGTCAAATGGAAGTATGGTAGCACTATATTGGAAGATTAATGAATAATATTCCAAATAAGTTTTATTTTATACCAAATAGGGTAAATTAGTAGTGTATAAGTAGCCTTTTGTTAAACGTCAGTTTAAGCAAATAGGAGGTGATTTGAAGTGGGATATATTTTACCTATTAATCATCACCAATATAGAGAATACCACAAACGTGTTGAGATGAACCGTGAGCGAGCGTTAGGCATAAAACCTGTTCACAAGACAAGTACAAAAATTAAGTTGAATGAGTATCAAATGGAAAAGTATCATGAAAATCATCGATTAGCCGAGAAAAAAAGAGTAGAGTATGAACCACTTGTAAAAGAGGTTGATCTAGAAATTATTGACGCATGTTACGCAGAAATAACGGGTACGGGCTTGAATTTTAATGAATATGCGTAATAATATTATGAATTATTTAAAATTGTAATGATCAGTAACTCTTAAGAATAGCAGATTTTCAATAATTTCCTAATGATGAGAAATATATTTGTAATTATTATGTATGGATGCTTTATTAAAAACGCCTACTTTAAACGATAACTTAATTCGTTAGTGTTAGTATTCGTTTTAATACTTTTCAATATAAATGGATTCTCCTTCTTTCCATTCTGCATACATCACATCACTGAAATTGGCTGCTCCATGTGATCGAAGTTGACTTTTTAACCATGCTTCATCGAATCCAATTGATTGTAGGTTATCCAAAATCACTTCTCCATCGATGATAATTGTTACAGGTAAAACAACTTTCTCTTCAGGTAAATTAAAATCGTTTCTTGTAGGTGTAGCATAACCTGAACGTTTTAGAATACTAATTGAACCGTCTGTTTCAAGTAATGCGTATTCAACTTCACGAAGTGAGAATACATCCTTTGTTCGAAGTAGATGTTGCAATTGATTCACATCAAGTTTATTCTTCTTTAAGCTCTCCTTATGGATTTCCCCTTTGCGAATAATTATTGAAGGTTGCCCTTCAAGGAAATGTCTAGTTCGTTTGAATTTCTGTGTAATAACTTCAAGTAATAAAATTAAACTCGTCCATAAACTTACAGCAAATAAAACTCTATATATACGAACATCATCATCATAGAGAGCATTTCCTACTAGTTCTCCAAGAACGAGGGCAGAAATGAAATCAAAGGTTGTGATTTGGGTAATTTGAGATTTACCAAGGATTTTCGTTGTGAAAAACAATGCAATAAAACCAATAACTAATTCGATAGCTGTTTGTCCATATGTCACTCTATTCACCCCATCCCCTTAAAAGACTAGTCGCCCTTAGCATGTGAAAAATGACAGGTTGTTATGAGGGAAAATGGAGTAAATTGTTCATCAATTTTTCAAGATAGATTAAGTTCAAAGAAGTAGGAATTATACCTTTTATAAAGGTCAAATCTCACGGTATAAAACAGAAGGACGAACTAGGGAAACCTAGTTCGTCCTTCTATGTAAAAGGTAGTTATTTGTTAATCCGCTTTTTTGTCTCCAAGCTGAAATGTTTCATGTACAGTCCATGAGCCATTTTCTAATTGATATAATAGGTGAAATCGATCAATCATTTCTTCATGATTAATATTCATCATATTCATGCGACCTAGAACGTCAGAATGTTCTTGATCAGAAAGCTTTTGCCCGATTGTAATGTGAGGGACAAACCCGAATTCCTTTTCGTTTACAAAATTACCAGAATGTAAGCTCTCATGAAGAGATAATAATGATTCATGTGGTTTTACTGCATAATAGATTGTATTTGTCACGGGATGAAAAGACTTCGCTTTGTATACTTCGAGAGAAAATGGGTCAACCTCTTTTGATATAGAACGGAGATCTTGAACAATTTGTTCGATTTCATCATCATTCACTGCAAATGGCTCTTTGAGAGTTACATGTGGTGGAATCAATGAATAATGTGGATCATAGCGTTTTCGGTAGGAATTTACAGTGTCTTGTAGTTTTTTAGCTGGAAAAATAACAATTCCAAATTTCATTCGTTTTCCCTCCTATTATCGTTAAAGGGTATTACTAAAAATTACGGTTTATAAAAGTTGATTTTCCCTCTTATTATAACAAATTTATTATAATTTTCACACTTATTAATTAGATATGAACAAGCATGTATTGTAATGTCCTTGCAATGTCAGGTTGCCAGTAACGCCACATATGATTTCCGTCAAATTCCTCATAAAAGTATTCAAAACCACGTTCGGTAATGACTTCATTCAATTTACGATTAGGAGTCAAAAAGTCTTGCACTTGACCGTTAGTTGTTTCGACCTCAAGCTCATCTGTTCCAATAATATGGTAAAGTTTCAGCAAATAAGGGTTAGGGAAGTTTTTAACTTTCTCTATTAGCTCATCATTTACAAAAGGTGAATGCATCGCGACATTCCCAAACGTATTTGGGTACATTAATGCAGCATTTAGTGAAACTGTTGCACCTAATGAATCTCCCATTAGAAAACGACCGTATCCCATTTGATAAGTAGGATATTGCTCATCTAAAAATGGAATAATCTCATGGGCAAGAAAACGAATATAGGCAGCGTTCTTCTTGCCATTAGGATGATATTTTTCGCGACGATCGTATTTATCTTTATATGGAATGCCTACAAAAATTGCATTTGAAATTGCTTGTTCGTCATATAGTTTATCAGCTGTAGTAGCAAGTCTTCCTAAGTTAAAATAATCACGACCATCTTGTATAATGACGATGTGGTGCTTATAGAGTGGTGAATAAGATGGTGGTAAATATGTAATTAACTCTAATTCCTCATTTAGTTCAGTACTTTTAAAAGTGCTTGCTTGAATAGTTCCTCTTTCCATCGGTGTGTCCTCCAATTTTAATATCTCAATTAAGCGGTTACAAAATTAAAACTTTCATTATGAATTGTATCATACTTAAAGTTGGAATTCTTATGACAAGTTTCATCTCGTCTTGACTGATGCTATGATTCACACTATAAAACTTAGAAAAATAAACGAAATTTAAGAGGGAGATCAAGCATCAGTAATTATTTGATTTGTTTAATTAATCATTAATGAATGATGAAGAAAGATGTTTAATAAGGAAAAATAAGGGGAATGGTATATTATTTAGTATAATATATAGACCAATCAATTTGGGTCTGTAAGTCATCTTATAGAATAGTAGACAGAGAGAGGAGAAACATTCATGAATAAACAAGTTCACAGTTATGATGTAGAAGCAGCAACGAGAAGAATATTAATTGAACGAGGAGTAACAATAGAAGATATAGCAGATATCGTGATGCAAATGCAAAAGCCATACAATGATAACGTTATGATCGAGGATTGTATTGAAAGTGTGAATGCTGTTCTGGGAAAACGTGAAATGCAGCATGCTATCCTAGTAGGCGTAGAATTGGACAAGCTTGCTGAGAAAAATATGCTTTCTGAACCACTTCAATCCATTGTAGAAACAGATGAAGGACTCTTTGGTGTAGATGAAACGATCGGGCTAGGTGCAGTATTTGGATATGGAAGTATCGCAGTTACAACTTACGGTCATTTAGATAAGCAAAAGGTTGGTATTATTAAGGAGTTAGATACGAAAGAAGGAAATGGTGTTCATACATTTTTAGATGATTTAGTCGCTAGTGTAGCTGCCAATGCAGCTAGTCGTTTAGCACATCGATTGCGTGATCGTGAAGAACACCTTGCAGAAGAGGAGATACAAAAACGAGACCAAGAAGAACGAATCGGTTAAAAAGAACCCACTTAACACTATAAATGAAAGTGTTAAGTGGGTATAAATATGATAGTTAATAGATAAAGTCCGTCTAATTAATAGTCTGTAGTTTTGATGAAATAGACGGAATATTGATATTGAAGTGTTCGTACAATAAACGATCCCATTCAAAATGATCTATAATCGGATAAACGTTCTTTTCTCCATGATTTGTAATTTTCAGAGCACGATTAGTGATAGAAATTCGGCCAGTTAGCGTCTGTTTGCTACAAATGATTTTTTGAGTAAAGTGTGATAGTGGATCGGTTTCTGTTTTATGTAACATCGGAATAAAAGCTTCAAGAGGTTGTGGATTTGCATCTATTTTTAACTCTTGAATCCAGTTTCCATCAATATTCTTTAATAATATAAAACTTGATTGAGTTTCTTTTACAATACGGTATTGACCGTTCAGATCGGTTTGGGTATTGTTATCTTCTAATTGAATCGGATGTATAAATGCTCCACCCATTCCAACATCAAACAAATATTGATCTCCATTTATTGTGACGCATAATGCGAGATGAGAATAATCAGCATTCCATGTTTGTTTCTCTTTATTCCAGAATTTTGAAGATATGAAGTGTACATTGTATCCTAATTCTTCTAAAATGAGATAAAGTAAACTATTTGTTTCATAACAAAGTCCACCTCTATTACCAGTTACTATTTTTTCTAGTACTTCGTTAGGATTCATAGATAACCTTTTTCCTAGATGGATATCTAAGTTTTCAAATGGGATATAGAGATAGTGATGATGATGAATGGCATTGAGTAGCTCTTTATCATCCGTATAGTCCTGTTTGTTAATGTGAATATGTTTTAAATAACTATCAACCACGTTCATGTTGTTTCCTCCATTAATAAGGAACATTCCGCATGATAATTTCCGCAGCTTTTAGACGTGTTTCCTCATTATTACTATGCAAAAGTTCCAATAATACTTGCTTTGCTTCATCTCTCAAGTCGGTCTGTACTTCAGGCAATGATTCATGGTGAAGAATTTCATGAATGATCAAATTGTGTTTTGTTATATCAGCAACCGTTCCTGGATAACGAAGTGAGCCTTTTATACTTTCAGGTAGTTCTGAACGGAGAAGTGGCTTCTTATTAAAGAACCATTCGATCTTTCGCTGGTGTGGGAAGCCAAGCCCTGCTTGATCAACATCTAGTGATGAATCATACATGTAGTCACTTACTATTTTTCCGAAATAAACATCTTTCTTATTATCATCAGGCACAAGTACGATATCGTCTTTTACCATTAAATGAACTAAAATATTAACATTGCCAATCCCTTCTTCCCAATTATATTTCTTCAGAATGGCACGTAGTTCATTATATGTATATTTTGAAAGTTCTTTACCAACGGGATATCCAACTGCGATAATGTCTTTTTTTAAAAAATCTTGCATGTGATTTGTGCCATGTGGAAGCGGGCGAACAAGCCATACATTTTGTCTTTTCAATGAAGTCAACTCCCTATGTAATCGTTAAAATAATACTAATTTTTAAGAAATAAATTGTCAATATAGTGTTTAATGAAGATTGATCAACAAAAAATACATGAAAGCGTTTGTATTTACTAACAAAATGATCGGAAGTTTTATACAATGTATAATTGAAATGAAATATTGATTGTGATTGGTGAGATAGTTATTTTGTGATATAGTATGATGGAGTTTTAGATGGAAAGGACATTAAATATGAGTAAAAATGAAACGATACTTCCACGCAGAACCTTCGCTATCATTTCTCACCCTGATGCAGGGAAAACGACATTAACGGAGAAGTTTTTGCATCTTGGAGGAATGTTACGTTCAGCTGGAACAGTAAAAGGTAAGAAAACAGGGAAATACGCAACATCAGATTGGATGGAAATAGAGAAACAAAGAGGGATTTCAGTTACATCAAGTGTTATTCAATTCATCTATCAAGATAATATGATTAACTTACTTGATACTCCTGGTCATGAGGATTTCAGTGAAGATACGTATCGAACGTTAACAGCGGTAGATACAGCAGTTATGGTCATTGATGGAACGAAAGGGATCGAAGAACAAACGGTAAAGTTATTTAAAGTATGTAAAATGCGTGGTATTCCAATATTAACTTTCATTAATAAGCTTGACAGGGAAGGTAAAGACCCATTGGAATTACTTGAAGAAATTGAAGATGTACTTGGTATTGAAACATACCCAGTAACGTGGCCATCAGGTATGGGGAAAGGTTTTAACGGAGTATATAATCGTTTTGAGAAAAGATTTGAAAAGTACGATGAGAACGGTGAAGGGCATATGTTGCCATTGGATATTGATGGTGAAACGAACCCAGATGCGCTAGATGAAATGGCATTTGAACAACTTCAAGAGGAAGTTATGTTGCTTGAAGAAGCAGGGGATGCTTTTTCTAAAGAAAAAGTAGCAGCAGGAGAACTAACTCCTGTATTTTTCGGAAGTGCGATTACTGGTTTTGGTGTGCAATCTTTCTTAGATGCTTTTATCCACCTTTCAAATGCACCACAACCGAGAAATTCAACAATTGGTGAGATAGGTCCTGAACATGAAGAGTTTTCAGGTTTTATCTTTAAAATTCAGGCGAACATGAACCCAGCGCATCGTGATCGAATCGCATTCTTACGTGTATGTTCAGGAGAGTTTGAACGAGGTATGACTGTCAAACTTACTCGCACTGGTAAAGCAATCAAATTAAGTCAATCTAGTCAATTCTTCGCAGCTAGTCGTGAAACAGTTGATAAAGCTTATCCAGGAGATATTATTGGAATATACGATACTGGAAATTATCAAATTGGAGATACACTTGCTGCATCGAATGGAGAACTCCAATTTGAAGCATTGCCGACGTTTCCACCAGAATTATTTGCTAAAGTGTATGCAAAAAATGCACTGAAACAAAAGCATTTCTACAAAGGGATTGAACAGCTTGTACAAGAAGGTGCAATTCAGCTCTACAAGACACCCTTCTTTGAAGATTATATTATCGGTGCGGTCGGTGAACTGCAATTCCAAGTATTTGAGCATCGCATGAACAATGAATATAACGTGAACATTGTGATGGAAAGACAAAAGTATGGTATTGCGAAGTGGATAGTTGATGGTGAAGTAAAGGACAATATTTCAGATTCCCGTAAGTTACTCGTAAAAGATCAGCATGAACGTTCAGTTCTTTTATTTGAAAATGATTTCTCATTAAGATGGTTCGAAGATAAAAATCCAGATATTAAGTTAGGTGGACCAGAACGAATAAAGTAACTTAAGTTAAGCGAAAGCTTCGTGTCTTGATTGATAAGATACGAAGTTTTTTTATTATTGATATAATAATAGGTGTTCTAGACAAAAATTGAAAGTATAATGGTGGACCTGAATCAGTTTCTAGGTGGTGTAGTTTGTGGTCGAGTATGTTAGGTTAATTTCTACTGTGTTATTATTCTTAATCATTTTTTATCAATTAGTTGAGCTGGTAAGACTTCATCATACATATGGAGTCATGCGAGACTCTAATATGTTGCGTTTGTTTACTATCGGATTAGCACTAGTACAACCTTTGTTTATGTTTACAGAGTATATTATTGATATTTTTTTTGTATTAGGTGCGATCTTGCTTTATTCCATGTATAAAAGGTTTTATGCTGCTGGACCTAAAATATCTGTTCATCGAACGACTGAAAATGAGCTGTTAGATAAGGTTAGAGAAACGTTAAAAAGTATGGATGTTCCCTTTCATGAAGAACAGCGCAAAGCAGATTTAGAACATATCTTTGTTCTTCCAAATGAAAAGACAACGATGAAGCTTACTTTCTTTTACCTGAAACACGCTTCGAAAAAGCCTGGCTTATATTCAGTAACCTTGATGAAAGCCTGGAAAGTGCCGTGGAAGAACGAGTTTGAAGAGGAGTTACGAAATCAGTACAAAGATTTTAGAGAAGGAGAAATATTTTGGGGTGAGATGATAAGTAGCTTGCTATTTTTTATAGGTGGTGTAGCATTCATTATCTACATGCTTACAGCATTTTATTAATTAATAGTAGTATACGAGAGAGCTTGTTTAAAAAACGTAAAATCAAATCGTTTTTTGGGCAAGTTTTTTTGAGGGGGTATATGATTAATTTCTTTGTACTGTGGGGAAGAGGATGGAAAAATATAAGATCATGGTATAAAATGGGTGTGTCATTTGAAGGTGAGGGAGAGTAAATGGAACATCATGGTAATTTTATCGCTGCTACGATACTATTTCTAATTGCTTTATTTTTTATCATTGAAATAATAAGAATTCATAATAAAAGTGGTGTAATGAGAGAATCGAAAATAATTGTTTTGCTAGGCGCTGGTTTCTCAATTATACAACCGCTTATTACCTTTCATGAAAGATTAATAGTTGGGTATCTTATACTTTTTGGAATAACTTTATTAGCATTGTGTTTTCAATTCATTTTCAATTGGAAAATTACTGTCTATGAAACGTCAAAAGAAGAGATGCTTAAAAAAATTAGGATAGCTTTAAAGAGAAGCAACTTGTCATTTGAAGAAAATGATCATTCAAAAGAGGAGGCATATTACTTCTTGATACCGAGTGAAAATACGGAGTTGAAGGTTAGCTGGGGAATTTTCTCTGAACAACCAACAAAATTTTCAAGTACTTTCAAGAAAGCGTGGAAAGTTCCATGGAAAACAGAGTTCGAACAAGAATTACAAAATTTGTATCGAGAAACGAGAGAGGGAATGTTCTTTTGGAAGCAGAGTTTGCTTAATGTTGTAATGACAAGCGGTCTTATTGCGTTTTGCTTCTATTTGCTTTCGGTGTAATTTTAATAAAAATATGAACATGTTTGTTTAATAGAGAAGGTATATTATATCGAATCTTTTAAACAAACATTTTTTTTGAAAAAATTAATAGATTTAATTCATGTTTTGTGAATGCTCTGCATATACCCTATTAAAGGGGGAATTGAGATGAACAAAAATACATGGTTTTTTCTATTAATTGGGTTAACTATTCTATTATTTTCATATACACCACAGGAAGTAAGTGCAAAGGTTATGATAGACGGAGCGGTGCTAAAAGAAGGTAGAATCTATGTGCCGATGCGTGCTTTATTTGAATCAATGGGTGCAAATGTGAGTTGGGACCAAGACACGAGAACGATTACTGCTAAATTAGAAGGGGAAGACGTGCAGATTCAAATTGGTGAGCACTTCTTAATGAAAAATGGAGAGAAGATGTTAATCGATTCTCCTGCATTCATACATAATGAACGAACGTTAATTTCACTACGCAATGCAGCTGAAGCATTCGGAGGACTTGTCAATTGGGATGGTGAGCAAAATATAGCAAGCTATAAGTTAAACGGACAGGAAACGGTTGTCATAGTTGGTAAAGTGATAGACGAAAACTTTTTAACTTATTTAGAGGAAGGTACATTTAATACATGTCCATTCTCAATGGTGGACCCACCAACGGTAGGTGAAGTGAAAGCGAAGTACGGTGAACCAATTGATATATATGATGGGAGTAGTAGTTATGCGATGATACTTGAGGATGTATCTTGTTCACCAACTGTAGACAAAAGTCAAGATAAAGAGAGTGATAAGATTACAGGACTAATGTATTACCATATCGAAGATGATTTAACATTATTAAAATTTGTAGACGTTGTCGGTTCAATTCCTACAAAAGGTGGATTTAATCAGGCTTCCAATAAGTATGTCGTCTCTTACGAGCGTGGACAATTTAAAGCAATTGTAACAGCAATCGACCTGGAGAGTAAGGTAGAAGGGATTTATATAAAATGAGTAAGTATAGACGATAATTTTAAATTCGAAGGTTAACATAATATACTCTAAAATTATGAACGGAATTAAGTTGGTAGTATTGTTGGGTGAATAATAGAAAGGTCATTCCATCACTTTTTATAACAAAGGAAGAACAAACATAACACTATTTATATGATATGAAATCCAAATGGCTAATATAGTAAAATATTGACCTTAAGACGTGAAATACTTAAATATTTCTATAAATTAGAAAACCTATCAGTGGGAATTACATCATTCACCACTGATAGGTACTTGGGTAGGCATAATCTAATTACAGATGTTGTATTTTATATAGATTGCGTATTTGCTAACTAAAGTAAATAGAATCTTACTTATCATGTTATTTGAAATTTAATTATTCTTCTTTAGCCATGTCATTAAGTCGCTCATGAATTCTGCGCTTACGGTAAAGCATAATGCCCGTTTCTGCAATATCATGCATCATTGATCGGTTTGTGAAGGCTCCAAAAATGATGCCTGCTACAGGAACCATTTGAAAGAGCTTCTTCCAGCCGAAGCTATCTCGATAGCTGTAGACGACTTCACGCCATCCTTGCAATTGAGCGATCATCTCTTTCGGTTCGTTTTCTTCTTTGTAATATGAAGAAAGCTCATTTAAGATTGCTTGTTTTCCAACAATATCTGCTGATGTGAATTGTAAGCATTTTACGATGAAGATTCTTTCTTTTCGATCACTTGGGTCATAGCCGTAAGTGATCGCGATTTCTTGTAATGTTTTCAATGTCATCCCAAGTAAGATAGGTATATCGATTGCAAGGGTGAAGATCCCACCAATTCCTGTTGTCGCTCCTTGTGCTGTTGCAGCGTTGCGTCTTGTTTTCTTTAATTCTTCACTAACATGATCCATAACAGAAAGAGGTACTTGTTGTATA
Organism: Bacillus solimangrovi; assembly: GCF_001742425.1. GTDB lineage: Bacteria > Bacillota > Bacilli > Bacillales > Bacillaceae_N > Bacillus_AV > Bacillus_AV solimangrovi. The sequence goes on along the minus strand of NZ_MJEH01000055.1, from coordinate 31,872 downwards.
TCGTTGATACTTTGAATTTTTTGGTCTGGATAGTGGTTATCCACATTCTTTATGATAAGCTTGTCATTCGTTAAATAGTTTCCACCATTTTGAATGAAATTTCCTAATTCATCTAACATAAGTCCGATTTTTTTTTGAATAAAACTAGGAGTAATCTTATCAAGTATTTTGAATGGAATACGTCCGATTTTTTCCCAAAACCATATCGATTTTTGATCTTTTTCCCATTCTTCGATTTCAAGTAATGCTTCTCTTAAAAATTTTTCTGACTCCATTTGTAAATCGCTCACTTTCCTTTTTCCTTGTTAATGATTAATACGTCTTAGTATATATAATGTTTCAGCAAAATTATTTAGTAAAGAGACTGTTCATTGAACTTTCAATATGTTACCTTATTTAGTATTAAATAAGTGAAACAATAAGGGGTTTTTGAATTGAATATTTTCTACACCAAGGCAATCGGTCTTACTATTGGCGCAGCGATTCAAGGCTTGGCAATGGCTTTGTTTTTTTTTCCACATGCTATTTCTTCAGGCGGAGCAGCTGGTATTAGTATTATCTTAAACGCATTATTTGATATTCCACATGCAACTACACTTTGGTTGTTAAATATTGTCATGTTATTTATCGCAGTGAAGTGGCTTGGGAAACAAAGTGCAATCTGGACGATTTATTGTGTTACGGTGACTTCTTTTGTCGTTAGTCATTTATCACTAGAAGGGCCAATTAACAGTGTTGTTTTTGATTTAGCGGTAGGATCTGTTATTTTTGGTGTAGGTATAGGAATTTTGTTTCGCTTAGGTGCATCATCAGGTGGTATGGATATTTTAGCATTAATTATCTCAAAAGCTAGTAAAAAACCAGCAGGACGAATATTATTTTGGATTAATACGATTATTTTGTTAATGACAGGCTTTGTTGTAAATGTTCAAGTCATTTTCTTTGCACTTCTTTCGCAGTGGGTAAGTACACGAATTATTGACATTATTGGAAAAGTGAGAATAAGAGTTAAGGCGGGTTTAGAGGTGTAAACTATGCTTGTCTCATTGATAAAAAATGACGGAATAATAACAATTCAGTGCAAACTTCACTGACAATGGTAAAGCATAGAATGATATGACAACTTACTCATAGAGTCGTAGAACGATTATTTGAAATTACTATCAACAGGGATTATTTTGTATATGGCTTAATCTTCAATTGTTCTTGTTAAATAAAAATTATAACCTAGGATTCTTTCCTAGGTTGTTTTTTATGAATATGTTTTTAGCTATCATCCATATACGTATAAGAATAAAGTTGTATGTTACATGAAAATTTGAATATTTTAAAGGAGGCTATTATGAACGAGTATTTGTCTTTTTTGTTACTAGGATTTACATCTTTTTTTACATTAATAAACCCTCTTGGTGTTATGCCAATTTATTTGACGATGACAGCAGATCTCGACAAAGAAGTGAAAAAGACTACAGCAAGGAAGGCGACTATTGTTGCTTTTTTTATGCTTATTACGTTTGCATTAACGGGTCAGCTTTTATTTAAGTTTTTCGGAATTACGATCGATAGTTTAAAAGTTGTGGGTGGTGTTGTCTTTTTCTTAATTGGTCAAGATATGCTTCAAGCAAGATTGGTTAAATCGAAAATCAGTGAGAAGGAGATAAAAAGCTATACGAATGATATTTCAGTTACTCCATTAGCCATTCCGATGATCTGTGGGCCAGGTGCGATTACAAATGCAATTATTATGATGGATTCAGCAACTGACTTGAACATGAAGATTTTATTATTAGTAGCTGTCTTTCTCGTCTGCTTTATTACATATATTATTCTTGTAAACTCGACAAAAATTTATGAATGGCTTGGTGAAACAGGTAATAATATTTTGATGAGAATCATGGGTTTAATTGTAATGGTTATTGCGGTGGAATTCATCGTGAGCGGGATTACACCAATCATTCGAACAATTCTAAAAATAAATTAATGTTGTTATTGACGATAAATAAAAAGAATTCAGGTGAGCATTAACCTGAATTCTTTCTGTCTGCTACCTTCTTATTAATAAGGAACATGTAAAGAGAAGCGGCAAAAATAATGATATATCCAATAATACTTAAAACATCTGGTGATTGATTAAATATAATAATGCTAATGATAGCTGTGAAGATAATATTTGTATAAGAAAAGATAGAAATTTCTTTTGCAGGTGCAAACTTATACGCCATCGTAATTCCAAACTGTCCAATTGTTGCAAAGAAGCCTGCTAAAAGAAGGAAAGATAATTGTTGTAAAGTCATTGGCTCATAGAAGATAATGACAAATGGTAGCAGGACAACGGTAGAGAAAAACGAAAAGAAAAAAACGACGGTATAAAATTTTTCTTTAGTTCCTAGTACTCGTAATAATGTATAAGCACCAGCAGCGAAGACTGAAGACATTAACCCAGCCATATACGGGACCGTATCTAATGAAAATTGAGGTTTGATAATAAGTAAGCTACCCAAAAATGCAATAAGCACTGCGACAATTTGATATGTTTCTGCTTTCTCCTTCAAAAAGATTGCTGAAAAGAGTATGAGTAGAAATGGGCTAAGCTTATTTAACATATCTGCATCTGATAAGACGAGTTGGTCAATCGCATAGAAATAAAAGATGATTCCAAGTGTTCCTAACGTTGAACGCAGTAGTAAGAGCTTAAAATTTTCTCTCTTTCCAAATAGTCGTTCTTTATAATACATGACAAACCCGAATGAAATGATTGCAGATATGAGGTTTCGAAACAATGTCTTCTGTATAGTTGGTAAATCTCCAGAAATCTTTACGAAGGTAGACATCATCGCAAAACCGAAGGCTGATATTAGTAATAGAACAATTCCTTTATTCTTATCACTCATCGTTAGTGTTCAACTCCTAGTAGATATACAAAAAGCATGTAAATATCATTAGTAATTCAAACCATTACATTATCGAAAAGAGAAGATAGTGTCAATCAATTTGAAAGTTAAAAAAATGGAGAATGAGTATGTAACTTAAAATAAGCTAAGTATTGATTGATGATTTGGTGGACATACAAGTTATGAATGTTTTCTAGTATAGTTAGTTTTTATCATGAACAAACTTTATTACTTATGATTAACGAATTGTCTAAATATTTGTCCCTAATTAAACAAATAAGACAATTTTTTAAGTGAGGTGTTTGCATGAACAAACTTTCGTTAAGAACGGTATTACAAGTGTCGCTTCAATTACTATATAAATTTCTATTTCGGGTAGAAGTACAGGGGCATAAGAATATACCTGAACTTGGCGCAGTCCTTATTTGTTCTAATCATACAAGTAACTTAGATCCTCCATTAATAGGATGCTTTCTGAAACGCAAAGTATATTTTATGGCTAAAGAAGAATTATTTAAATATGATTTTATAGGTAGCATTATTATGCAATTAGGCGCTTTTCCTGTTAAGCGTGGTACTTCAGACATTGGTGCTTATAAAAGTGCGTTGAAAGTATTAAAAAAAGGAGATGTATTAGGAATTTTTCCAGAAGGGAAAAATATTAAGACAGGGAAACTTGGTGTATTTCATCAGGGAGCGGCTACTTTTGCCATAAAAACAAAAACAGTGATCATTCCAACTGCAATAGTGGGGAAGTACCGTCCCTTCTCAAAAGTAATCTTAAAGTTTGGAAAGCCGATAAATCCTCGAGAATTTGATAATTCGACAATGTTAACAAAACAATTAAAAACAGAGGTTGAGAAGCTTCGGTTTTGACCAAAAAGCTAATGAATGTGATCACATTCATTAGCTTTTTTCTCTATTGACCTATATATTGTTTGCAGATATAATCTATAACATTCTACAAAACTCTACAAAAAATACCAAAATAGGCCATTAAAAGATACGATGTTCTGTCGATATATAGTGTGATAATAGTACAAAAGAGAGGAAATGAAAATATTGATACTAGTAGACGTCCCATATGTTTCACCAATACTTGCACAAACATTAACGAAAACGAATACTCCTGTTCATAAGTCGAACGGTGTGTTCATTCCATTTGAAAATGGGTTAAATATGATGCCTGATGATAGGTTCTCTAAAATCAAACTAATGAAAGAGCAGCTATTATTGACAAATTCAGAGAGCGTATTAACAGTTCTTGAGGAAAAGCAACCACATATAGATGCGTTAAAATATGCGAAGCTTTTTAAGAATAAAGCAGCATTTCGAAGGCTCGTTCAAGACTTCTTTCCTAATTTGTTTTTTAAGGAAGTAAAGCTTAATGAAATTGAACAATTCGACCCTACGGTAATTCAATATCCAGTCATTATTAAACCTTCAGCAGGTTATTCAAGTTTTGGAGTACACCGTTTAAATAGTGTTGAAGATTGGTACAAAACGGTTCCGGTCTTAAAGAAAGATATTGAAAAGGCGAGCAGTTACTATACGTCAACAGTTGTCGATAACCAAACCTTGATTATTGAGAAATGGTTACAAGGTGACGAATATGCAATTGATGCTTATTATAATGCAAATGGTGAGCCAGTAATTTTAAATATGTTTAAACGAATGTTTGCAAATGAAAATGATGTCAGTGACAGAATTTACTATACTAGTAGGCAAGTTATCCTTGAGGTGAAGGATGCGATTGAATCATTTCTTCATAGATTGGGCGAGAAGTTGCCACTTAAGAATTTCCCATTACATATTGAGGTTCGTTTAGACGATGAATGTAATCTAGCACCAATTGAAGTGAACCCACTTCGTTTTGCTGGAATTGGTACAACTGATTTAGGCTTTTATGCTTATGGAGAAAATATGTATGAACATTTGTTAAACCAAACGAAACCTGATTGGGATAAGGTTGTTGATCGACAGGACAATCGAATTTATAGTTTTTTCTGTGCAGAACTTCCGCAACATTTAGATTATCATGCGATTGACTTTATAGATGAACGTCAATTCAGAAGTCAATTTACAGAGTTATTAGATTATCGTTCAATCTTTTCTCAACATGATAAGACTTTTGCAGTCGTGTTTTATCAAAGTGAGAATATGGATGAAAATGAGCGTCTATTACACCTTGATTTAAATCAGTTTGTAATCGAAAAACGTGCCATGCTTGTATAAATGAATAGATGATAAAGGCAAACTTATCGAAAGTTAAGGACGCAAAGCTTCAGGTCTACGGCTATTAATAGTTATGACGGCTGAGTTACCGATTATAATGAGGAAATTAATAAAATTTCCTTGTTATTTTGCGTCTGACTATTCCTCTTGCTAGGAATAGTTTTTATTTTATCCACTTAGTTATCATAGAAGAGAAGGAGTCCTCCTACATGTTAAAGAAACTATCTTTTCGTTCGATCCGATATCGATTAATGATTGGTATTGTTGTGCCACTATTGCTTATTACGATCGCATTTTCTTTTGTCCTATTTTTTACGTCAAAGTTTATTATTGATGAACATGTTATTACTCAGTTTGAGGATAAATTAGCAATGCATATGAATGAATTTGAGGAAAACTTAGATAAAGATGCAGTTGAAGAAGCGATTCAGTCCAAGCGTTCACAAGAAGAGTTGGTAATGAAAATGAACCAGTTTGTAGAGGAGCGAAAAGGGATTGAATACATCTATGTAGTCGGAGAAGTAGATGATAAAGAAGTAATTATTGCGTTAAATGGTAGTGAGGATTATTTAGTTGAATATCCTTTCACACCTGAGCAAACAGAATCTCTTCAATCAGGAGAAGTAGTGGTAAGTAGTATATATAGTGATGATTTTGGTGTACATAAATCTTTATTTAAGCCAATTGACGGTACGGATGCATTGTTCGGTATTGATATGGACGCATCGTTTATCCAACAACTGCAGGAAAAGCTATGGTTTTTATGTAGTATCTTTGTTATCAGTTCAATTCTAATAGGTGTTTTCGTTTCCTATAAGTTAGGAAGTTATTTTGCTAAACCTATAAATACAATTGCTTCTGCAGTTAAGAAGATCATGGCAGGAGACTTAACTGAACAGATAGAGGTACAGACAAATGATGAACTAGGCAAGCTTGCAAATAACTTTGAGTTAATGCGTCAAAATATGAGTAATAACATTCAAAATGTGAGACAAAACGCCACTGAAGCAGAAGCGAAAAGTAGTGAATTATACAGTTTAGCATGTAATTTAGATGAAGTTGCTGAACAAGTAGCGTCTGCAACAACCCAAAGCGCCCAAGGCTCTGAAGAATTATCTAGCCATATGGAAGTAATTTCGAATACAGTTCAAAAAGTATCTGATTCTGTTTCAGTAGAGGATAAGAATATAGAGAAAATCGTTTCTTTGGCTCACAGTACTTATAATCTATCATCCGAAGGGAAAGATCAGGCTGAAAACCTTGCTAGTCAGATGGTGAAAATTCAAAAGCAAGGGAAGAATACTTCAGAACAATTAAAAGAACTAGGAGACAAATCAAAAAATATCGTTACAATCGTGAAAATTATTAAAGATATTTCGGCTCAAATTAATTTACTTTCTTTGAATGCTTCAATTGAAGCTGCACGTGCTGGTGAAGCAGGAAAAGGTTTTTCAGTTGTTGCACGTGAAGTTCAGTCGTTAGCTAATCAAACAGATGAATCAATTAATCATATTAATGATAACATTACGGAAATATTAGAGAAAACAAATGATGTTATTCAATACAATGAGCAAAATTTCCAGGAAATTTTGACTGGAGTTGGTTTAATTCAAGAGAACGGTGTGATGTTCTCTGAAATAACGAAATCAATTGAACAACTATCAAATGGTACAGAAATTATTAAGAAAGAAAGCGAACAAATAAAGAAAATTACAAATGAGTCACTCTCGACAATTCAAGAGATTGCAGCGATTTCTGAAGAGGCGACTGCAACGACAGAGGAGATTTCAGCTTCAACTGATCAGCAACGCTCAGCAACAAGTGGTTTAACTAACCTGAGTAAGGAACTATCGGAAATGTCAGAAAATATAGAGCGAATGTTTAAAGTGTATAGAATTTAAAAAAATAAGTAGAAGGTGCTGGTTCTTATTGTGAGAATCGGACCTTCTTCTTTAATAGATGAAGTCAGTACTTTGAATAAATTTTTAGTTAAGATTATATATTGTTTAATGACCTTACTAGTAATGGAACTTTTAAGGATGTTCATGTAAAGTTAATTTAAGATAGTTATATAGATGAATAAAGTTTAAGGGAGGGACTGTTGAAATGGATCTTCGTTATCCTATAGGAGAGTTTGATTATGTTGGAGACCCAACACAAGAAATAGTGGAAAGTTGGATAAAAGAGATTGAAAGTACGCCATCTCAATTAAAGAAAGCAGTGAGTGGATTAAGTGATGAGCAATTAGATAAGGTTTATCGAGAAGGCGGATGGACTGTTCGTCAAGTTGTCCATCATATTGTTGACAGCCATATTAATAGTTACACTCGTTTTAAATTAGCACTCACTGAGGATAATCCGACTATAAAATTGTATGAAGAAGCGAAGTGGGCTGAGCTTCCTGATACAAAGTTACCTATAGAAGTTTCATTACAATTACTAGAGTCTTTACATATAAGATGGGTAGTTTTGTTAAGGTCATTGAATAAAGCTGAATTAGAGAAGACCTTTCAACATCCTGAATCAGGCACTGTCAAGTTAAGTACTAATGTAGGGATCTATGCTTGGCACGGACGTCATCATATCGCACACATAACATCTCTTCGTGAACGTATGAATTGGTGAGAAATGAACGTATTAATCAATATGAAAGGAAGGCTAGTAATAGTGCGATAAAATTCCACTATAAGTGGGCATATGCTACATTATGTAAGGAAAGAATAATTTGAGTTGAGGTGGAGAGATGAATACATTTGTGCAATATAATCCTACTAAGTTGCATTTCGGTAAAGGACAGATCGAAAAACTTCCGCTAGAGTTAGGTGAAGATGGTCTTAAAGTACTTGTCGTTTATGGTGGAGGAAGCATCAAGCGTAATGGTGTGTATGAAGATGTCATCAATCAGTTAGAACGAGCAAATGCAACAGTATTTGAATTATCAGGAGTTGAGCCAAACCCTCGTCTAACGACTGTGCGTCGCGGAGTAGAAATCTGTCGAACTGAAGGCATTGATTTCTTGCTCGCAGTTGGAGGTGGTAGTGTAATCGATTGTACGAAAGCGATTGCTGCTGGGTCTGCATATGAGGGAGATGTGTGGGATTTAATTATTCGTAAAGCTCCAATAGAAGCTGCACTTCCATTCGGGACAGTATTGACACTTGCTGCAACAGGATCTGAAATGAATTCTGTTTCTGTAATTACAAATTGGGAGACGAAGGAAAAGCTTGGTTGGGGATCTCCACTCGTATTCCCTAAATTCTCAATCTTAGATCCAACATATACGTTCACAGTTCCAAAGAATCAAACAGTGTATGGTATTGTCGATAGTATGTCACATGCGTTAGAGCATTATTTTCATCGAACAGAAAATACACCGATGATTGATGGTTTTATTGAATCGCTATTACGTACAGCGATTACAACAGCGCCTAAGTTACTTCGCGACTTAGAGTCTTTTGAACATCGTGAAACGATGATGTATATTAGTACGACTGCTTTTAATGGAACATTATCTAATGGTACTGATGGAGGCGACTGGGCGACACATCGAATTGAGCATGCGATTTCAGCAGTGTATGATATTCCTCACGGTGGCGGTTTAGCAATTTTATTTCCAAACTGGTTAGAGCACGTAATTGAAGAAGATCCAAGTCGTGTGAAACAACTTGCAGTTAATGTATTTGGCATAACAACTGATGGAAAAACAGATGTTGAAGTAGCTACAGAAGGTGCACGTGCATTGCGTGATTTCTGGAACTCTCTAGATGCACCTAGTCGTTTGGCAGATTATGAGATAGATGATTCAGATTTTGATGCGATTATTGAGAAGACTTTTGTTAAGCCTGGTGTAGGTACATATAAAGAGTTAGATGAAGAAAGTGTTCGAGACATTTTAAATCGATCGTTATAATTTTGTAATTATTAACTGAGAGACTGTGACCTGAAATATGGTTACAGTCTTTTTTTGCATTTTCTCAATCAAGTTTAATTTTGACATCTACTTGACACAATTTAATTTTAAGATGAAGAAGTCAAAGTAAGAACGTGGAATGTTTGTTAGGGGGAATACGATTCAAATGAAAAAGCAATATTTATCTATTTTAATATTATCAATTGTTATTACGGGATGTTCATCAAATGCAACCCAAGGTCAAATGCAAGGAAGGCCTGGAGGAGGAATGATGCAACAGAGTGTTTCAGTTGAAGTAGCTGACATTAAGAAAGGAAATCTCGTAATTTCCCAACAAATCTATGGAGATGTTATTACTGATCAGTACGCTAATATTATCTCAGAGGTTTCAAGTGAACTAGTAGCACTTGAAGTTACGAAAGGAGATACAGTTCAAGCTGGACAAGTATTGGCAACTGTTGATACTTCTGATGTACAAACTGCGTTACTAGATGCACAAGTTGCGCTTCAAAATGAAAAGCAGCAGCTTCAAAACGCGCAAATATCTAAAGAGCAATCTCAGCAGCGACTTGATAAAGCAAAGTTAACATATGAGGAAGTGGAAGCAGAATACAACCAATGGAGTGAAGGTGAAGAAGGAAATACGACACAATCCCAGTTGGATTTGGAACAATTAGAAAATAGATGGAAGGAAGCAAAAGAAACTGTAGAGAAGAAAGAGCGTCTTTACAATGAAGGGGCAATCACTCGAAATGAATATGAACAATCTTTACAACAAGAGGAAGAAGCGAGGCTAGCTTATGAAAAAGGTCAGCTTAGTTTAGAGGGTGATCAACAAAAAGACTCAACTAGTTATGAGCAAGCGAAAATCGATTTAGAATCTGCTGAGAAGGACCTAGAAAAGTCAGCAGTAGCAATTGAACAAGCAAATCTTAACATTCAGAAAGCCGAGTTAAAGGTGCAAGATGCGCAAGAAAATGTGAATGATTCACCGATTGTTTCACCGATTTCTGGTGAAGTTAGCGAAATCAATTATCAAGTTGGGGATAAGCTATCAACTCAAACCCCACTGCTAACTGTTTCTAATTACAGTAATTTAAAAATAGATTCACAAATTACACATGAACAAAAGCCATTATTGCCAATTGGTCAAGAAGTCAAAGTATTGACTAATAATACTGATCAAACTCTAGTGGCAAACGTAACCTATGTATCAACGTCAACAAATGATAATGGTTTATATGATGTTGAATTAGAGTTAGGGAACCCTATAGATGGCATAACAAGTGGAAGTATTGTTCAACTATTATTTGAAGATGTATTAGTAGAAGATGAACTAATTGTACCGACGAGTGCGATTTTACAGAAGGCAGATAAGTATTTTGTGTATACGGTAGAAGAAGGAAAAGCATCAGAAAAAGAAGTGGAAATTATCAATAGTCAAACAGAGCAAACAGCTATTAAAGGAGATCTACAAATTGGAGATCAGCTTATTATTAATGGTCACAAGCTTGTTAATGATGGAATGAATGTATTACTTCCAGGTGAAGAACCAACTATAATGCCACCAAACAATCGTAATGGAGAAGGAATGCCAAATCGAAATGGTGGTCAGCGTCCGCAACAGCCACCTTCTTCAGAAGAACAACCAAATCCACAAAAGGGAGGTGAATAGTTTTGAATATGATTCGATTAGCTGTTCGTCGTCCTGTTAGTGTCGTGATGTGTGTCATATGTGTACTTCTCATTGGAGTTGTTACACTACGAGATATTCCAGTGGACTTATATCCTGAGATGGAGAATCCAGTTGCAACGGTTACAGCAAAGTATGACAACATCACGCCACAAGATATGCAAACGCTCGTAACAGAACCGCTCGAGAAGCAAATTGCAACGGTAAAAGGTGTAGATACAATTACTTCGACAACAGATAGTGGCACCTCGAGAATAAGGGTAACGTTTGCGAATTCAGTTGACTATGATGAGTCTGTTAATGAATTACAACAGCTAATGTCAAAAGCTGTCAGGCAGCTTCCGAGTGGAATAGATGTCCCAACTGTTTCACAATCAGATACAAACGCTACACCAATAATTACACTTGGTCTAGTTGGTAAGGATACATCAAGTTTGCAACAAATAGCAACCGACTTAACTGTGAATTTTGAAAGTATTGATGGTGTAGCAGGTGTTTCAGTTGATGGAGGAAATTCAAGTGAGCTAGAAGTTACGGTAAATACGACATTATTAAAGCAATACGGGTTAACGACAGATGATGTTGTGAATGCCATTAAACAAAAAAATAGTGCTCAAACAGTTGGTTCTGTTCCAAAAGGTGATGAAGAGATTCAACTACGTGTAGATGGTGAATATAAGTCAATTGAGGAAGTAGGGAATACAGCAATTAATTTGGCAGATGGTCAAAGCATAACAGTCAATGATGTTGCTGAATTAAAAGAAACAACAAGTGATAGTGAAGTTATTACGAAAATTAATAATGAACAAGGTGTAGTATTTTCAATTTCGAAACAATCGGGTAGTAACACTGTTGAAATTGTTGATAGCGTATATGACACAATTGATGAGATTCAACCTGAACTAGATGAGGGTGTTAGTCTGATCGTTGTTGATGATCAATCTACGTTTATTCGAAATGCAATAAGTGGTGTGGTGATGAGTTTAATTATCGGAGGAACCTTCGCGGTGTTAGTCCTGTTATTCTTCTTAAGAAGCGTGCGGGCAACGACGGTTATAGGGTTAGCAATTCCGTTTGCAATCGTCTCAACATTTATTTTAGTGCAATTTTCTGGACAAACATTTAACATCATCACACTATCAGGATTAGCACTCGGAATAGGAATGATGGTTGATAGTTCAATCGTTATTTTAGAGAACATTATGAAATACAAGCAAGAAGGGCTTTCTTCAAAGCAAGCCGCAATTAAAGGAGGATCAGAGCTCGTCTCAGCAGTTATTGCTTCAACAACGACAACACTAGTTGTATTTCTACCGCTTATTTTAATTGATAGTGGTCAGATATCAGACCTTTTCTTGCCGTTGGCACTTGTAATCTCATTCTCATTAGCAGCTACATTAGTTGTATCAGTTACGTTAGTCCCGATGGTAGCATCGAAAATTTTGAAAGAAGGCAAAAATCTTAAATGGTTTAAAGAACCAAAATGGATGCAAGTTTCTATTGCAATTTATGATAAGTTATTGCGAATGAGTTTACAAAAACGACTTATTGTTGCACCACTAATTATTATTGTTACAGTTGTGAGTGCCTTTTTCATCACAAAGTTAGAAGTGGACACATTCCCAAGATCAGAAGAGTCGAAAATTACTATCTCTGCCCGCTTTAATGATGGAACAGAGTTAGAGAAAGTAGAAGATTATGAAGCTCAATTACAAGAAATCTTAAGCAATTATGATGATGTAATCGAGTTGCAACAGACAACAATACAATCGTCTAGTATTAGTTCAACATTGCAAATAGTAGGTGAGGGTGAGCGAGATCAGGAACTTAGTGAAATCTCTACATCTCTTCAAGAAGATTTGAAGCAAATTGTTGGAGCGAATTTCACAATAGGTCGTTCAAGACGTGGGGCAGGTGGAACAGGATCGGATGTACAAATGACTGTTACTGGTCCAGAGCAGGAAGTTCTAAACACACTAGTAGAACAACTTGAGCTTATGCTGTCACGAAATACTTCAATTGAAAATGTTGAGGTACCAAGTGTGAGTGGAAAACCTCAATATACTATTCAAGTTGATGATGTACTTGCTGCAAAATATGGACTTACGCAAAATCAAGTTATGGAGCAATTAAACACAGTATTTAATGGAATTGATGTGACAAAGGTTACTGAGGATGGAAAGGATTATAATGTCGTTGTAAAAGTGCCAGAATCAGATTCTGATAGTATTTCAGATTTGCAAAATTTCATTCTAAAATCAGCAAACGGTAACTCGATTGCACTATCAAATGTTGCTACGCTGGAGGAAACATTAGGGCCAGTATCAATCCAACGAGAAGATTTACGACAAACGTATACTGTTACAGCAGATGTTTCAGATAATACAAATCAGACACAAATAAATCAATGGGTGAATCAACTAATCGAACAAATCCCGATACCAGAAGGTTATGAGATTGAGATGGGTGGTACTAGACAGCAATTTGATGAATCTTCAGGTGACCTTATTTTATCAGTTGCCTTGGCAGTCTTTCTCGTCTATACGGTAATGGCAATTCAATTTGAATCTTATTTGTATCCATTTATCGTTATGTTCTCTCTACCTACAACGATTATTGGAGTTGTTGGAGGATTATGGATTACTCGTTTGCCGCTAAGCTTCCCTGTATTCATTGGGATGATCATGTTAGCTGGAATTGTAGTTAATAATGCAATTGTACTTGTTGATTATATTAATCAGTTATGGAAAAGAGGAATGGACAGAGATGCAGCCATTCTTGAGGCTGGTAGAACCCGTTTAAGGCCTATTTTAATGACAACGATAACGACTGTTCTGGGGATGGTTCCTATTGCCATTGGAATTGGTGAGGGGAGTGAGACACAACAACCAATTGGGGTTGTCATGGTCTTCGGATTATCAACTTCAATGTTTTTCACATTAATTTTTGTCCCTGTTATGTATACGTTGATAGATGATTTAAATGAGCGACTTAAGAAGCTTTTTTACCGAAAGAAAGTGAAGGTTGAATCATTAGAGACTTATTCTGAATAGAGAGGTGCTTTTAATAATGAAGAAATGGAAAGTTAGTCTTGGGGCACTATTATTGATACCGACAGTTACCATTCATGCTAGTGAATTAAGGACATTACCAATGGATGAGGCGGTAGAAGGGATTATTCTAAATGATCTAAATCTTCAATTATATCAAAATGATACTGAAGAGCTATCAAATGCTGCACGTCAATATCAAAGTGAATTTTCAAGTGAACTAGAAGATTTACAAGAAGTGCAAGATGAATTTAATGAAAAGACAGCATATTGGAAGGCTGAATATTCAGCTTATCAACAATTATATCAATATTTGAAGACGAAGGAATCGCTTAGCATAAAAGAAGAAAGTTTAACGATAAGCCTAACTGAATTAGATTTGCTAGAAAAAAAACTCGTTGAGGGATATGCTTCAGAACAAGATATCATTCAGTTAGAAATGAACATTGCTAATGCAGAACTTGCAGTGGAATCAGATAAAAAACAACTTAACGAAATGAAATTCTCATTAAATCAAGCACTTAATTTAGAGATTCTTGATTCACTTGAAATCATCGAGGTTGATGATGTTCAGCGTTTGTCTACTTCATCATATGATGCCGAGCCGTTAGCAGATCAAATGATGAGAACTCATGAATCGCTTATTCCATTGCATACGACTGTGCAAACGTATGAGGATATTGTGGATGATGCAGAGAATTTATCATTAGTTAATAATGAATCATTTGTTAACAACATTGAACAAGCAGAGTCAGAAATTGAGCAGATTGAAGCCGAGCTTAGTTCTCTCGATCCAGAAGATCCTACAAGAGCTGAATTAACACAACGATTACAGCTTGCAAATGAGACGTTATTAAGAGCTGAAGCAGCTTATTCGGATGCAAAACGAGAACGTAGTGAAGCGGAAGACGATCTAAAAGAATATTATGATCAACAAATTGATAAAGCCAATATCAACGTAGTTCAACAAATGAACCAACTAGAGTTGAAGGCGTATGAATATGAAGAAGAGTTTGAATTTCTTCATAAGAAATGGGATATGCTTGAGCAACAAGTTATTCAACAAGAACAATTATATAAACAAAAAGTTGTTCAATTTGAAGAAGGCGACCTAACCCCAACTGACCTTGAGAAAGCTAGACTTGAAGTAGTAGATAAAAAGAATGAATTAATGAATACACAATATGATTATGCGTTATTGAAAGAGGAGTTCCGATTATTTACAGAAGGATATTTACCTAAATAAATGATGGAGATGATAAAGATGAAGAGAACTTTGAGAAATAAGGTTGTTATTGGAGTAATAGCTGGTTCAATGATTTTAAGTGGATGTGGAAATGTAGAAACAGCTGAAACGTCGGAAATGATTATTGATGAATCAACAAATGGAATGAAAAGAAATCAATCAAAAGGTGAAATGGGTCAACGAAATCAAGGAGAAAAATTAACAGAAATCATTAATGAATATGCTCCCGAGCTATTAGAAGAATATGAATCTGTCATGAATGAACGCAAACAATTAGCACAGAATGGAAACGTAGAGCAAGCAGAGCAACGTTCACGTATGAATCCGATGAGTGACGAGCTTAAACAAGCAATAGAATCAGAAGATGAAGAGCAGATCAAACAAGAGTTAACGAACTTAATTGCTGATATGAAATTACAGGTTGAAGAAATGAATCAAGATAATAACTGATAGCTATAAAATAAAGAGATAAATAGTTATTTAGAAACTAATGTTGTGTTTTTAAGTCTAAAGTGTTATAGTAATTGAGCGATGAGCTAATTGTGTAAGACGAAAGATTTGCATTTTGCAAAACGTATGAATGTGGTCATACGGTCTTTTCGCGACAAACGCCAAGGCGCCTGACCAGGACAGGCGCCTTTTTAATTTTTAAAAATACTATTTGATATAAAATAAGCTACTTTTATTGATTCCTTCTTTATAGCTAATTTAACTTCTCTTCACTACGATTTCCCTGTTCTTATTTCTTTTTACGATAGGTTTTACAATGATTTAAAAAGGTTTTTCATGCTATGATAGAAAATTTGTGGAATGCCAGAACACAAAAGCTTCCGATCCAATCACTTTTATTTGATACGCTACCCTAGAATATTATCACAAATAAGAAAGTGTAAAGAATAAACCACTCTGTTCTAGTATCGTAAAGAGTGGTTTATCTAAAATATGCTCTAATTAAGTTTTATTAGTGTTAATTATTGTACACTAAATGGTTGGTCTGAATATGATGGAGCACAATGGTGTGGACGATTGATGAAGTATATAGCTTTTTCATTCCAAATAACTTCATGTCCGAACACGTTTTTCCCAAGGCTATCATCGGTTATTTGACAATTCATTTGGTATATACTTTCTGCTTCATTTGGAGCCCAAGGTATGCGATAATATTTGCCTTTTTTATTACGTGTCCATAAGTTGTTTATCAGCGTCTTATCAAACTTTGTATTTTCTGATGACCCATCTAACTCTACAGTGAATCTGTTTTCTCCTGATGTTACAATTATATTGGCATTTTCACCATTTTTTGAAAGAGACATGTCGCCAACATCTGTATTATAGTTGTCTGACATTGACAATATCCAAAGCATAGAGCGTGGTGTTTGTGCTTTGACAGCTAAATAGTCACCATTTCCCTTATCCAATAACCAGGCTGCTTCTGGATATTTGATGTTTACTAATGGTAAATTCCACGGTTTCATATTCTCTATTCTAACGACCATTAAAGCACAACCCACTCTATTGTCTTCGACTTGTTGAAACGAAAAATCACTTCCTGCTAACTCTATGGCTTTCTCTTTTGGCAAACTTCCCTTTAGAAAAAAACCATTTGTTTCTAATCCTTGATAGACATATTTACTGTTGTCATTTTTTTTACTCAAATTATCTCCTCCTGAAATAATGTGCAATATATCGCAATTCGAGATGTATACAAAAACAGATAAAATTCCCGGAATATTCACTTAAATATTACTTACCATGTATTTTTCATTAATGAAATTATTGATTTTGAAGCTCCTTAGAATTGTAATCTTCAGAATTGACACGTTTAAAGTATACACATTTGTGTAATGTCTTGATCTGAAGTATAATAATGAAAATTTGTATGGTCAATAGAATTTTAAAAGTATACACATACCCTATACAGATGTGTATTATATGAGGAGTTTGATATGAAAGAGACTAAGAATGAGTTGTCTAAACGATCTCAGCGTTTGATTAGAGAAGCGCTAATCGAACTTTTGAAGGAAAAAAGTTATAAGAATATAACAATTAAAGACATAGTACAGCGAGCTGAATTAGCAAGAAAAACTTTTTATTTAAACTATGAATCGAAAGAAGAAGTAATTAGTCATCATATTGCATTACTTTATGAAAAACAACTTAATGATTTCAACGATGATATAGATCCTATCAATTACATTATGGACACATATCTACGTATTTGGAATGAAAATATAGACTTGATTATATTGCTAAAAAATCAAGAATTATCAGGCCTACTACGAATCTTAGAAAAAGAAATTGAAAATGTCGGCCATAAAATGCATTGCAAGGCATTCATGAACCTAAGTGAGGTATCACATTTTTATGCATCTTCATATTATGCAGGTGCTATGTTAAGTATTCTGGATAAATGGGTTGATACCGGCATGAAGGAAAATATTGAAACGATTAGAGAAGTTTTCTTTGAATTGATGAGGTTTAGATTACCAACTTCTTCAATATAATGATCTGATATATCTTATACAACTGTAGCGATGTGTTTTTATCGTATTAGGAGATACATCTCGTTCTGCTCTCGCCTGTATAATATCGAGATGATCTTTTAACAATGGTATAAAGTTCAAATATTACGGTGTAATTTTAATTTATATAAAAAAAGATAGTAGGGACATTCAACCCTTACTATCTTTACTACTAATATTTATGTGTCTTTAACTAATAGGTAGTTTTTTAGTTATCAGAAATAACTTTTTTTACGAGTGCAACAAATTGATGAATATCTTCTTCAGTCGTATCAAATGATGCCATTAGTCGAACTTGTGACAATGCTTTTGACCATACTGCTACATAATAGTTTTCTTGAATTTTTGTGAGATATTGTTCAGGAATCGAGATAAAGATCGCATTAGATTCTACTTTCTCTACAAATGTGATTTCAGAAATTTTCTCTAATTCATTTGCTAATAGACGGGTCATGTCATTTGAGTGTTTTGCGTTATCATACCATAAGTTATCGGAGAGATAAGCTTCAAACTGAGCACCAATAAATCGCATTTTTGACCCTAATTGCATACCTTGTTTTCTAACAAAAGGAAATGTAACAGCGTGTTCTTTATTGAAGAAAATGACCGCTTCACCAATCATTAAGCCATTTTTTGTACCACCGAATGATAAGATATCGACACCTACATCAGCGGTAATCTCTTTCAAGCTTGTCCCTAAGCTGGCAGCTGCATTTGATAACCTTGCACCATCCATATGGAGCAAAAGTCCATTCTCATGCGCTACATCAGCGATTGCTTTTATTTCATCAGGTGTATAAACTGTTCCAAGCTCAGTTGTTTGTGAAATCGAGACGACTTTTGGTTGGCTACGGTGAGGGTTTCCGACACTATGTAAGCTCTTCTTAATATCTTCAACGCTAATTTTCCCCTCGTATGTTGGTAACAAGATGAGTTTACTACCAGTGGATTTTTCAAATGCACCACATTCATCTTCATTAATGTGAGCGGTGTGTGCACATAGAATCGATTGGTAGGATGTTGTGACGGCTTGAAGTCCAAGTACGTTTGCACCTGTACCATTAAAGACGAAGAAAGCATCAATATTTTCTCCGAAGTGCTCTTTCAATTTACTAATACCAGCTTGCGTGTATTTGTCATCACCATATGCTGGAGCGTGATCTATATTTGCTACGCCAATTGCTTCTAAAATTGTTGGATGAATACCTGAGTGGTTATCACTAGCAAAGCTTTTTTTGTTTATCATAATTAATCAATTCCTTTGTAGTAAATGTTTATAAAATTCATCGTATCATGTTAAATAGTAAATGAGTACAATTTCGTTTAATTATAATCAAAGGAGGGATGTTAATGCAAAGGTGTAACTGGGTAACTAAAGATCCGCTTTATATTGATTATCATGATAATGAGTGGGGTATTCCAATTTATGATGATCGATTGTTGTTTGAGTATTTAAACCTTGAAGGGGCTCAAGCAGGTCTTAGTTGGTATACAGTTTTGAAAAAACGTGAGAACTATCGAATAGCTTTTGACCAATTTGAACCAGCAAAGATTATTACATATGATGAGCAGAAAGTAGAAGAGCTTATGAATAATGAAGGGATTATTCGAAATAGAAGGAAGATAGAAGCTGTTATAAAAAACGCACATTGTTATTTTGATGTTGTAAATGAATTTGGGTCATTTAGTCGGTATATTTGGTCTTTTGTTGATCATAAACCAATCCAGAATCATTTTAAGGATTTAGAAGAAGTGCCTGTCTCTACAGCGATTAGTGAAAAACTAAGCAAGGATTTGAAAAAGCGAGGGTTTAAGTTTGTAGGACCAACAATTTGTTATGCGTTCATGCAAGCTGTTGGTATGGTCAATGATCATCTTTTGTCGTGTATATGTTATCAAAATGAGGAGTAAAGGACGATGAAGGAGTTTTTGAAATAGATAGGGCAATATCATCATTACCCTATCTTCTTTCTTATTATATTTAATAGAAATACGGAGGATAGAAGCGTCTAATACCATAGAAAGGAAAGCGACGTCTTCTGAAGTAACGAAATCTACCAGGGAAGCCATAGCCACCAAATCCATATCCGAATCCAGGCCCAAACCCACCATAACCAAATCCAGGGCCGAAGCCAAATTGACGATCGTTTCCATTTCCATTACCTGCATTATTTTCAGCTTGTTCTTCATCACCAGCAGGAACAAGTAAATAAACATGTTCACCATCTATTTCTTCGATAATTCCATCGATCGTCTTACCATCTTTCAACTCTACCATCACATAATTAAGCATGTGTTCTTTAACGTAGTCTTTTAATTTTTTGTGGTTATCATGGTGTGGCATCATTCCGTTATTCATCATGCCATTATTTATTGTGCCTGCGTTAGGCATTTGATTATTCATCATACCATTGTGGGGCATTTGGTTATTCATCATTCCATTATAAGGCATTTGATGATGTGCCATTCTATAATTATGCATTCTAATATCAATCCTTTCCTCAAGCTCACTGACATCATATGCATATACTAGGTGTTTGTTACAAATATCAATAACGTTCGTTATGGTTTTAAGCATCAAATAGTCGTTAGTAAATGAAAGCATAATTGATTGTCCATTACAAAAAAAACAGGCAACCAATTTCACCATTGGTTGCCTGTTTTTTTTAAGATTTCTTCATGTTATTACGTTTCAAAATTTCCTCAGACACTACAAAGGCGAGGTCATCATTTCCAAATAGGGATAAGACATTAAGCAATGTTTGATCAGATATTTCGCCAGCTTCTTCTTTTGAGACGGTTAAGTTTATGCTTTGTTGAAGTGCTACATTGTCATGTTGATTAGGATAGGCACGTGTATAGATTTCTTCAGGGTTAAGGTCATGATTGATACACCATTGTGCAAAAATGAGAATCATCATATTTTCATCACGTGTATAGTTATCTATAATTTGTTTTTCTAGGTCTGTAGGTTTCATCTTAAAGTCTCCTTGAAAAAAGGTATTATTAGTCCATTTTAACGTATTATTTATGTCATTTGAATTGTTATGTTAATCAATACATTTTATCTTAAAGAAAAAAATGGTGATTTATTGATTTTTGTTATAAATTGTAAATTTTATACTAAATGACTGTTTTTTTCTTGTTTAGCTGGATTCATTAGAAGGTCATTTTTTACACATACTACTTGTAGTAGTTGGAGGTGACCGAATGAAGCTTTTAGGTTTAACCCTTTTTTTTATGTTTGCAAATCAGCTTAGTGTTCAAGCTCACTTAACGATAACATATGATGAGAAGCCTTTAATTTCGATTAATAGGCAAAGCTTTTTCACATCGGTTCTAGGAAATGACACGTTTGATTATGAGTTATATAAACAGTTTGAGAATAAGTTAGAGAAGATGGCATATAAGGAACCTGTGAATGCAAAGATTAACAATCAAAATGAAATTATACAAGGGGAAACAGGGACAATTCTTAATCGAAAGAAGCTTAATGAACAATTTCATGCTTATTATTTTGGGAAAGGTCCAGCTACCATTGAACTGCCTATATATCTAATTAATCCAAAAGTGGATAGTGAATTACTTGCAAATATTCGTACGAACCTAATTGGGCAGTACATAACATATTATAATTCGTACAATAAAGAACGTTCACATAATATATTTTTGGCAGCTCAAGCTATTAATAATCACGTTGTATTCCCAAATGAAGAATTTTCATTTAACCAAGTTGTAGGGAAGAGAACAAAAGAGAAGGGATATATGCCTGCACCAGAAATTGTAAGAGGTGAAATGATAGAAGGTATAGGCGGTGGCATATGCCAAGTGTCATCTACTTTGTATAATGCAGTTGACCATGCAGGAGTTCAGATTGTAAAAAGATATTCACATAGTAAACGGGTTCCATATGTTCCACTTGGAAGAGATGCGACAGTTAGTTGGTATGGACCTGATTTTGCATTTAAGAACATTTACAATCAACCTATCCTTATTCGTGCTTTTGCACAACATGGAAGGATGATTATTAAAGTCTTCTCATCTGATGATATTGATATACAAACAAGTGAAGACAGTTAATAAAATGAAACAGAAGCCTGAATCAGTAGGAGGAGCACAATGAAAAGGAGCATGGCGGTTATTTTTGCATTGCTTATAATATTTGGCCTTTCTGGATGTAATACTGATAACGGACAATCAACTAACAAAAAAACAAGCAATGTAGATATAGAAACAGAATTAACGAATGAAGCGATGAAGGTTATAACAGCTCTAAAGAACAAAAACATGGAAGAACTATCAACATATGTACATCCTGTGAAAGGGCTGTTATTTTCTCCGTATTCGTTTATTGACACAAATACACTGGTTTTTAAGAAAGATGAAATTCCCCCATTGTTATATGACGTAAACAAGTACGTTTGGGGATTGGAGCATGGAAGTGGTCTTCCGATTAACCTTACATTTAGTCAGTATTTTGAGAGGTTTGTATTTGATAAAGATTATACTATTTCAAGTGAGGTAACGTTTGATCAAGATGTACAAAGAGGGAATATGAACAAGAATATTAAAGAAATGTACTCAGATGCACATGTTGTAGAATATTACCATGAAGGTACAGGTGATAATAAAGAGTTCTCTTGGAGTAGTTTAAATGTCGTCTTTCAAAAAGATGCTGAAAATCGTTGGAGGTTAGTAGCACTTGTACATGATCAATGGACAATATAGGGATTGTGAAAGAATAATTTTGCAAAGAAAGTTATTGTATTCGTTAAACAAGCCATCCGAAGATTGTACTTCGGATGGCTTGTTTAACTTTGTGAAAAACTTCTAGCTATCGATGTGATTTTTATAACAAATACAGAGCTAACTAATTAGTAATGTCCTATTATCAATTGTGTTATTTTTCAACAAATACAAATTATTTGATACTATCCGTGATGAAATTTGATTCCTAAACTTAACAAGGTGAAATTATTGACATTGATAATCATTATCATATAAAATTATAGATGAGAATAGATTTCAATTAATGTTTTTTAATTATATAGGCTTCTATCGCAAATAGTTATTATTCATTCTAATTGATAGTAATTTATACGTGATAATTAGTAGGAGGGATTTGGAATGGCAAGTATTCTAATTGTTTATGCTAGTATGTCAGGCAATACAGAGGAGATTTTAGATGTTATTAAGGGAAGATTAGAGGAGTTAAATCATGATGTTACAGTTGAAGAAATTGAAGATATTGAGGCTGAATCTATGTTAAATTATGATGCAGTATTATTAGGCTCTTATACATGGGGCGATGGAGAGCTTCCATATGAAACAGAGGACTTCTATGATGAGTTGGATGTTGTAGACATATCAGGTAAACCAGTTGCTGTCTTCGGTTCGGGTGATACAGATTATCCGAAATTTTGTGAAGCGGTTGATATTTTTGAATTTAAACTTAAAGAATGTGGAGCTGAACTTATTCAACAAGGTTTGAAAATAGAGTTAGCACCAGAGTCAGAAGAAGATAAGAAAAAGTGTATAACATTTGCAGAGAATGTATCTACTTTTTTTGAGACAAAAATTGATATATAAAGTCGATAGTTTGATACTATAGTAACCATTAACTTCTATACAGAAAATGTATATTGTATGTGTCAGTCATTACTTACTTATTTGAAATAACCATCAGTGAAGGGTGGATGGTCCCACTGATGGTTATTTCATTATAAGATGTATGATTTTTAATGAGGAACACATCATCATTTTAACCGTTATATGACGGAAGGGTTAGTATAGAGCTCTTTATGTTTTGTTCGTATCAAATAAATGAATTAGTTAGACTTTATTAGTCATTAAATTATTATGCACAAGGTTTCTACCTCTTTTTTGCTTTTCCACCACATCCACATCCCTTTTTTCGTGTTCCAGCGCTAGTTCTTGTATTAGTGGTGTTCTTTCTTCTCGGTGTGTTTGAATGATTCAAACGTCTATTTGGCATATGATTTTCACTCCCTTTAGTAAAATAGCCTTCTATTTATATCGTAATTGTTAACAAGCTGACCAGACTTTGGTCAGCTTGTTTAAAAATCCTCAGAAGTTATGAAATTAATTCAACACTAGCATCTCTTATAATGAACAGTCATGCAAAGTTTTCCACAGCAAATTGTACCCGGATCATCACCTTGGCGGCATCGCACGGCAACACATGTAAGGTTGTTGAATGTTTTAGAGAATGATTGCCCTTCATCAATTGTTACAACCGGTGTATCATGTCTTTCACAGTCATTTACAAATATTTCGACATCACGACAAGCATTTTCTACTAATATCGTAACTGTACCGAATGGCTGAATAACGTCTGGATCTGCTTCCCAAAGAATTACTGGATCGTTATCAGTACCTGTTACACAATCAGCTTCCCAGTTTGAACACAATTCATCTTTAACGATTGGACGATCAGGACAACAACCACTACCCATACGAACAACTCCTTTTAATTCTGTTTTTTGAAAAAGATCAAAGTTTTAGAGGAATTATTTACTATAGTTCCTTTAATAATTTTCCTTTTCCCTTCTTCTTGTACTATTAGATGCTTCTTTACCTTTTTTTGTATAGGCAATGGCTTAAAGTTAACTGCCTATTTTTATTCGTAACAAAAAACAATTTCATTGAAAGAGAAGGGGCCTAGTACGTTATTTTCATGTCTTTCATAATATGAATATAATGAAAGAAGGAGTGATGCATGTGTATGGATACTAAGATAATACGCCATAAGCAATGTATAAGGGTCGATAAGGTCTATGACTGGATAACTCAACAAATTAAGATTGAAAAGAATGAAATTTTAAAAGTAAAAACCGTTCAAGATGAGGTTTGTGCAAACTTTTGTATTCATAATAAAGGAAAGACATCGGTCTTATGGCAAGCAGAAGAGAAGATTCATCCAAGTGGGACGTTAACCGTTTGTATAGATAAAGGAAGCATTGATGTTATTGTAAATGGGATACAAATCTTCACACTAAGTGAAGGTGAATCGCGTTCGATTACATTAAGTAATATAAAAGTATTAGAAGTGAGGTGTGTTGAGGACTGTGAACTATGCGCTGGACGATTTGTATTAAGTTTGAATTATCAAATCAGTCAGTTTAATAATATTAAAGAAGTTAGCTGTATACTCACTGATGAGTATGGAAATCCAGTTAATCCATACGATGATGGTGCAATCATATGTGAGGAAATATCTGATCCGAACAATAGAGAGAATATTAACATTACACTTCCAGATGGTGACATTGTCACACTTCAAATTGTTGAGTTATTAATAAGGGGATTTATTGTAATTGAAATTGTTGATGATAACGGTAAGAAGCAATGCCCTTGCCCAATTCCTTTTAATTCAATAGAACAAGTTGTACTTTGTGCACCGATTGGAACAAAAGTGGATTGCGAAATTACTGACTTCACATGTAGAGCAATTCTTGTACCGACTAAAGCAAAAGAAGATACAATATGCCATGAAGTCATAATATCCATTTCTATTTGTGAAAATATCCAATCGATAGCAAAAGTTAAAATAGAACTTGATGGTGCTATTTGTAAACAGCGGGAAGAGATTAAAACGAAGCTATGTCGAATAAATCAAATCCCTGATAGCTGCTCGACTGTTTTTAAATAAATTCAATTCATAAAGATAGAGTTGTTTTCATATGAACAGCTCTTTTTTTATTTAGATAGGTCAAATTGTTGAATTGTTGAAATGTAACAAATGTTGATGATCCGTGTTTGATTCATTCCTTACTTTAGTTAAACGAACTGTACCTTTTCCAATAACTACTCCTTTCAGATGTAATACGATATTGTATGTCATTTTAAAATGACTTGTATAATGAAAATGTACAAGAAAGAGACAAAAGGGCTATTGATTGGGTATTTAATTCAATAAAAATTAATTGCTTGAATTGTTAGATAATACTGATTTATCTTACTAGTGGAACTTTTTGTAAGCTATTGTCTGTGACACAATTCACACATATAATATAGATGAATGACAGAGATGCCATTCCATACTAATTATAGGAGGAATTGGATATGTTCGATTTTTTGAAACGAAATCAACAAAAGAAGTCTGTTAATCGTAGCATTAGTGTTGAGGAATTTAATCGATTGGAATCAAAGCACACAGTTGTTAATGATTATTATCAAAAATATGGCTTGCCATTATAATAGAAGAAACATGGATATTAACGGTTATCATATTGATAACCGTTTTTTTTTTCGTTGAAGGAATGTACCTGAATAGAAGTATGTAATAATATGTACAATTTTCATTCGATAATTGATATCAAATCAAAATTAAATACGTTTGTTTTATGATTGAAATCATGAAAGAATGTCTATATTGGAAAAATAACAAAAGGAGGACAACTGTGCAGTTAATTGTATCGCAAACGTACGTTAATGTTGTTAGGATGATTGAAAACAATGTGCAACAGTATATCGAAAATGAAGAAGTAATATCTTTGTATTCGGATAGAATTATAACTCACACAGATGAGTTTTACTTAATGAATGTATTTGATATTTCTTATCGAAGTATGGCATCAAACTCTGGGTTTTTATATTTACATACGAATAAAGGTGTTTTTTCATACCATGTAAAATCCAACCCTAATCGTTTTATAAATGAATTTAAAAAAATGAAATAAGTTTTGTGTATTATAAAGGTGAATCTTTTTGCATTTCACGATTATCTCACATTTTCTTGTTATAGTGAGCTTATTGATGGAATTAAACGTATAGAAAGAAGGAAAGATGTATGAAAAAATTATTAGTCGTGTTATTTTCAGCTCTACTCGTTATTAGCGGATGCGCTCAGGAGAAGCAAGAGAGTTCTTCTGAAGAAGAAGTACCTGTACGATTAGATGTTGCCATCGAACTCCCATCAGATGATATTCAGCTAGAGCAAGAAGTTACCATTAAGGCAATTGTTTCACAAGGCGATGAAATGGTCGAAGATGCGGATGATGTTAAGTTTGAAATTTGGAAATCAGGTCAAGATGAACATGAGATGATCGATGGTAACAATGTTGGTGGTGGCGAATATAATGTTTCCAAATCATTTACTGAAGAAGGTACATATTACGTAATTGCCCATGTGACAGCACGTAAAATGCATACTATGCCTAAACAAGAATTTGTTGTCGGTAACCCAGATCCAAAAGAAGATACAATGATGTCTGAAGAACATGATGGCGAGATGGAAGGTAATAAGGAACATGGCGATGACACTCATGTTGAAATGGAAAGCCAAGCGGTACACGGAGATACCCATGAAAATAGCTTAATGATACACCATCAAATTGATGACAATATGAAAGCTACAGAACCAGTTACGTTAAGGACTCATCTCCAACATAATAATATGCCATTAACTGATGCAAAAGTTCGTTTTGAAGTGTGGATGAATGATGAGGATATGCATGAGTTTATTGATGCAACTGAAGGCACAGAAGGTGAGTATACAGCAGAAAATACATTTGAACAAGCTGGAATGTATCATGTAGTCGTTCATGTTGAGAAGGGTGATATACACGATCATAAAGAGGAAATGATTGAGGTTAAGTAAAAACATCCATCAGTTGAGGAAATTCTCCAACTGATGGATGTTTTATTTTATCACGTTTTCACTGACGCTAAGTCTGCCACTTCAAAACTAAAAAAAGTCAATAAAGTATAATTATGAGATAGAGCGTCGATAATTACTTAATTAGTAGAACTTCATTGTTCGGTTAAAATTAAAGGACCGTCTTTTGTAATGGCTAACGTATGTTCATATTGTGCAGAATACATCCCGTCAACAGTTCTTGCTGTCCAACCATTGGAATCCATAATGCTGTACCATGTTCCTTCATTCACCATTGGTTCAATTGTAATGACCAATCCTTCTTTTAGACGTACTCCTTTTCCTGCTGTACCGAAATGGGGGATCTTTGGATCCTCGTGTATCGTTGGTCCAATTCCATGAGCTGTAAAGTCTCGTACAACTGAGAAGTTTTCTGATTCAACATATGATTGAATTGCATGACCAATATCACCAATTCGGTTTCCACTTTGTGCTACTTCAATTCCTTTGTACAGAGCCTGTTCTGTTACTTGTAGTAGTCGTTTCCTATTCTCGGAAATATCACCAACTACGTATGTCCAAGCAGAATCAGCTAATCCACCATTTAAATTAACGACCATATCAATTGTAACAATGTCACCATTGTTTAGAGGTTCGTTCCTTGGGAAACCATGACAAATTTCGTCGTTTATAGAGGCACATGTAGCAAATGGATATCCGTGAAAACCTTTTTGTTCAGGAGTTGCTCTATGTTCTTTTAAATATTGTTCAACAAAATCATTAATGGCCATCGTTGATATTCCTGGCTTAATCATGTTGGCAATTTCCTTATGACAGGAAGCTAATAGCTTGCCTGCTTCACGCATTTTCTGAATTTCTCTGTCTGATTTTAATGTTATCAATTTGTTCACCACCTAGAAAAATTCCGTATTAACAGTATATTCGTTCATTTGTGTTTTGATAATAATATGAGATGATCTTAAAAGTATTTATTATGTATGAATGGTTAAATATTTGGAGCAATTTGTAATCATCACGAACTTTTAATAACATTGATGTAGAGGTTATAATATTATTTTTAAATAGTAATATATAAGCCGATTTGTTCAGTCTAGCAGTTTATTTTGTTAATTAATGTAAAGTGTGCGATTTCCTATATGTGGATATTGTTTTTTTAGAATTATTTTATTAATTAAATTTTAGCCTAATTAGGATTAAAGTATGATAGACTATCAGTGTAAAGAGTTAATATCATATTAAATAATTTCACTACAATATTGAGTGACGATGTGAATGTATGCGTATTCAAAAACAGGATAGGCATTATAGTTGTCTATTCATAAGTTGTTCATCGTATAGTGCCTCTGTTTATCTTATGGTATTAATTCTAAAATCTATCATCATGGGAGGAATCCTCTTTGAAAAAGAATAAAAAAGCACTTATTACGACATCAGCTGTAGCGTTAGGAATGATGTTATCTCCGTTATCATCTTTTCCAGCAAATGCTGCGGAGAAAGATATAGTTAAGCTACGAGTATTAGAAACAACTGATATTCATACGAATTTAGCAAACTATGATTATTATAAAGATAAAGAAATTAATGAATATGGTTTAATTAAAACAGCAAACCTAGTAAAACAAGCTCGTGAAGAAGCGAAAAATAGCCTTTTATTTGATAATGGAGATCTACTGCAAGGTAATCCACTAGGAGATTATGTAGCGAAAGTAGATGTACTTGAAGAGGGAGAAACACACCCAGTATATAAAGTAATGAATCAAATGGATTATGATGCAGCAAATATCGGGAACCATGAGTTCAACTTCGGATTGGATTTTCTACAACGAAGCCTTGATGGATCAGAGTTCCCTTATATAAATGCAAACGTATATATTGATGATCAAGATGATGATCCAAATAACGATGAGCATTATTTCACACCTTACGAAATTCTAGAGCGTACGGTTGTTGATGAAGATGGTGAAGAGCATACAATCAAAGTTGGTGTAATTGGTTTTACTCCACCACAAATTCTTCAATGGGACAAGCAAAACCTTGAAGGCAAAGTAATTGCAAAAGATATTGTTAAGACAGCTGAAAAATACGTGCCTCAAATGAAAGAAGAAGGCGCTGATGTAATTGTTGCGATTCCTCACTCTGGAATTGGTACAGTGACACAAGAAGAGTTTGAAGAAAATGCAACATACGATTTAACAAAAATTGATGGTATTGATGCTGTATTGTTTGGTCACTCTCATTCTGTATTCCCAAGTGCTGAATATGCAGATTTAGAAGGAGCAGACATTGAAAAAGGTACAATTAACGGAACAGCAGCAGTTATGCCTGGTTATTGGGGCAGTCACGTTGGTGTTGTTGACTTAGTGTTAGAGAAGGATGAAAACGGTAAGTGGGCAGTTACTGATGCTCAAACAGAAGCACTTGGAATCGTTGATGCAGATGGTAATCCAACGGTTGAAGCTGATCAAGAACTATACAAAGCAATTGAAGAAGACCATCTAGCAACAATTGATTATGTACGTGGACCTGTTGGTGAAACTACAGCACCAATTAACAGCTATTTCGCAGTAGTTCAAGATGATCCTTCGATCCAAATTGTAACAAATGCTCAAAAATGGTATGTAGAAAAGTATACGCAAGGCACTGAGTACGAAGGAATTCCTGTATTATCTGCTGGTGCTCCATTTAAAGCAGGTGGTCGTGGTGGTGTAGATTATTACACGGATGTACCAACTGGAACAATTGCCATTAAGAACGTTGCTGATCTTTATCTATATCCAAACACATTAAAAGCAGTATTAATGAACGGTTCAGAAGTAAGAGAATGGCTTGAAATGGCGGCAGGGCAATTCAATCAGATTGACCCAAGTAAAGGGGAGCAAGCGCTTATTAACGAAGAATTCCGTTCGTATAATTTTGATGTGATTGACGGTGTAACATATGAAATTGATATTACACAACCTGCTCGTTATGACTTAGATGGTGTGATTCAAAATTCAGATGCTCAACGTATCGTAAATTTAGAGTATAATGGAGAGCCTGTAACAGAAGATCAAAAATTCATCATAGCAACAAATAACTACCGTGCAGGTGGTGGTGGTGATTTCCCTGGATTTGAACAAGCAAATATCGTTGTTGATTCTCCAGATGAAAACCGTCAAGTTGTAATTGATTATATTCGTGAAGAAGGAACAATTAATCCTGCAGCAGACCAAAACTGGTCATTTGCACCTGTTTCCCAAGATGTAACGGTAACATTTGAAACATCTCCAGAAGCACAAAAGTATTCTAAAGATATCGATGGTGTGGATTATGTTGAAACACTTGATAGTGGTTTTGCAAAATATAGCTTAGCACTACCAGTAGCTCAAATGGATGATACGAACAAAGATAAAGAAGCAAAACCAACAGAAAAACCTAATAAAGATAAAGACAAAAACAAAGACAAAGACAAAGACAAGAATAAAGAACAAACTACTAAGCCAAATAAGGACAAGAAATATACAGTTAAAAAGGGAGACACGCTCTCACATATCGGTAAAGAATATGGTGTGGCATGGCAAGAGATTGCTAAATATAACAATCTTGAAAACCCACATTTAATCTTAGTTGGACAAAAGATTCTAATCCCTGTAAAATAATAAAAAATAGAAGCTGACATATGAGTCAGCTTCTATTTTTTATTATAGTATTTCAGAATATATGTACATAGATGAGAGAATGAATTGAAAAGGTGTTGACTATGAAAACATTTATCGTAATTGGAGCGGGAATCGTAGGTGCTTCAACTGCGTATCACTTAGCAAAAGAAGGTGCTAGAGTTACGATAGTAGACCGTCATGATCGAGGTCAGGCTACAGAAGCAGCAGCCGGAATTGTCTGCCCGTGGTTATCACAGCGACGGAATAAAAGGTGGTATCGTCTAGTAAAAGGTGGAGCGAGATATTACACTACTCTAATTGATGAATTAGAGAAAGCTGGTGAGACACGAACAGGATATGCCAAAGTAGGTGCGATGAACATCTATGCTGATGAGGCAAAGGTTGATAAGATGTTGAAAATTGCCTATGAACGTCGACAAGATGCACCAGAGATAGGGGAAATTACAAAGTTATCACCGGCTGAGACTCAAGCTATATTTCCCCCTTTATCAGCTGAATATGGGGCTATTCACGTAAGTGGTGGTGCACGTGTTGACGGTGCTGCATTACGAGATGCACTAATCCGTGGTGCGCAAAAAAATGGAGCTAACTTCATGCGTGGAGATGCGTCACTAATATTTGAAGATTCAAAAGTAACTGGTGTGAAAGTGAACGAGAAGTCCCATTATGCTGAGCAAGTATTGATTACAGGAGGGGCATGGGCTAAGGAGCTATTAGAACCACTTGGTATGAACTTTCAAGTGACTGCACAAAAGGCACAAATCATTCATTTATACTTACCTAACGAAGATACGAGCCGTTGGCCTGTCGTGAAACCACCGAATGACCAGTATTTATTAACATTTTCAGATGGGAAAGTCGTCATTGGTGCAACCCATGAGAATCATGTAGGCTTTGATATTCGACCTACGTTAGGTGGAATGAATGAAGTCATGAATAAAGCGTTACAAATAGCCCCTGGGTTAGAAAATAGTACATATGTTGAAACAAAAGTAGGTTTTAGACCATTCACACCAGTTACTTTTG
>NZ_MJEH01000054.1 GCF_001742425.1 Bacillus solimangrovi | reverse complement strand
TGCCGGCCTAGCTCAATTGGTAGAGCAACTGACTTGTAATCAGTAGGTTGGGGGTTCAAGTCCTCTGGCCGGCACCAGAAAGATAGATGGAGGGGTAGCGAAGAGGCTAAACGCGGCGGACTGTAAATCCGCTCCCTACGGGTTCACAGGTTCGAATCCTGTCCCCTCCACCACCTATTTTAAAGATAGGGGCATAGTTAAACGGTATAACTACGGTCTCCAAAACCGTCATTGTGGGTTCGATTCCTACTGCCCCTGCCAATAGAATTTTTAAAAGAGAATATGGCGACTGTGGTGAAGTGGTTAACACACCGGATTGTGGTTCCGGCATTCGTGGGTTCGATCCCCATCAGTCGCCCCATTGATTGGGCTATCGCCAAGCGGTAAGGCAACGGATTTTGATTCCGTCATGCGTTGGTTCGAATCCAGCTAGCCCAGCCAATCGCGGAAGTAGTTCAGTGGTAGAACACCACCTTGCCAAGGTGGGGGTCGCGGGTTCGAATCCCGTCTTCCGCTCCAAAATGCCGGGGTGGTGGAATTGGCAGACACACAGGACTTAAAATCCTGCGGTAGGTGACTACCGTGCCGGTTCAAGTCCGGCCCTCGGCACCATTTTTTTATTTGCCTAATTAGCCGGTGTGGCGGAATTGGCAGACGCGCACGACTCAAAATCGTGTTCCTTCGGGAGTGTCGGTTCGACCCCGACCACCGGTATTAAACTAATGAAAAGAGCGATTAACTTAGAGTTAATCGCTCTTTTGTATTTTTGGATTTTATAAGATAAGGAAAAGGCGTAATAGGTGTTCAATGCTATTACGCCTTTCATTTAATTAAATTGTTCTTCAAAAGAGATTAATTTGTTTACATTATCAAGTTCAAGAGCACTTGCAATGAGTTCAATGTGTTCTTTATTGATCGTACTACGTTGGTTATTACAAATTTCACTTATTGTAGCAGGACGAAGACGTTTTTCTTCTCCAAATTTTTGTTCAATTAGATCATTCAGTTCTTTTTGTTTCATTTTCTTTTCTCTAAGTACTTTGTCAAGATTGATACGGATTTTAAGTTGCATACTATATCTCGAAACCTCCATTGTTCGAATCTAAGGTGTTAGCAAAGGTTATTATAACGAATCCTATTCTATAAAACAATCACTCGTCGATTTAAATCCTATCTACTCTTATTAACTAGTTAATAGGTAATAAAATCTTATAGGCTAAAAGGTATTGATTTTGAAATATAGCAATGATATAATCCTAATCATGAGTTTAATTAATTAATTGCGGGTGTAGTTTAGTGGTAAAACCTCAGCCTTCCAAGCTGATGTCGTGGGTTCGATTCCCATCACCCGCTCCATTATAATAATTGCTACCAACGCAGTGTTTCGTTTCTATAATGAAGCATTGCGTTTTTTATTATTTTTTGATAATAAATGAATGCTATAAACTGAAACTTACATCATGGGGATTTTTCTTCTTCCTTCATTGGTGGTTAGTTAAACCAAATAGGTAATTACTGACGCTTGCTCTCTCACTTAACCAATGTTAACTCTTTTAAGTTTTGAAGTGGGAGTCCTAGCAGCGTTGACATGTGATAAAACATTCATTGGAAATAATTAAACTGATGTTTAGTAAACTAATTGGGTGGGAGGGTTAATCATGACAAATGCCCAGTTAAAAATAGACTTAATTGCATATAGTAAATCAATTGGTATTGATAAAATTGGTTTCGCATCTACAGATTCATTCTTGGAATTGAAAGAACGCCTTAAGCTACAACAGTCTTTACAGTATGATTCTGGATTTGAAGAACCTAATATAGAAAAACGGACAGAACCTAATATGATTATGCCTCAAGCGAGATCGATCGTATCAATTGCCCTTGCTTACCCATCTAAAATGAAAAATGCGCCGAGAAGTACACGTAAAGATCCACGAGGGATATTTTGTCGCGCATCTTGGGGTACTGATTATCATCATATTCTACGTGAGAAACTAGCTAAGCTAGAGCAGTTCTTACAGGAAAGAGTAGCAGATGTTGTTTGTAAGTCTATGGTTGATACAGGAGAGCTTTCAGACAGAGCTGTTGCAGAGCGAGCAGGAATTGGCTGGAGTGCGAAAAATACAGCCATTATTACGCCTGAATTTGGCTCCTACGTCTATCTAGGGGAAATGATAACAACTATTCCATTTGAGCCAGATACGCCGATAGAGGAACAATGCGGTACGTGTACGAAGTGCATTGATGCATGTCCAACAGGTGCGATTGTACAAGGTGGCCAATTGAACGCACAGCGTTGTATTGCTTTTTTAACACAAACGAAAGGCTTTCTTGCAGAAGAGTTTCGAGTAAAGCTTGGAAATCGTTTATACGGATGTGATACGTGTCAAACGGTTTGTCCTAAGAATAAGGGAAAAGATTTTCATTTCCACCCTGAGATGGAACCAGATCCGGAGATTGTAAAGCCAAGGTTGCAGCCGTTACTTACGATTAGTAATCGAGAATTCAAAGAGAAATTTGGAGCAATATCAGGCTCATGGCGTGGCAAGAAACCGATTCAACGTAATGCGATCATTGCAATAGCTCATTACAAAGATCAGTCAGCCCTGCCTTTGTTAGAAAAACTGTTAGTAGAAGATCCACGTCCAGTTATTAGAGGGACAGCAGCATGGGCTATAGGAAAAATTGGTGGACATGAAGTAAAGGAAGCACTTAATCAAGCATTAGAGAAAGAGCAAGATCAAGAAGTTTGTGATGAAATCCAAAAGGCTATCACTCGAATTCCTTATTATCATACAAATGAATCATAAAGAATAACCTCTTGAGACAAGTGTCTAAAGGCGCGT
Organism: Bacillus solimangrovi; assembly: GCF_001742425.1. Taxonomy (GTDB): domain Bacteria; phylum Bacillota; class Bacilli; order Bacillales; family Bacillaceae_N; genus Bacillus_AV; species Bacillus_AV solimangrovi. Next base: position 727 of record NZ_MJEH01000054.1, on the reverse strand, counting down.
CCAATTTTTAGTAAAATACTTAAAATTGAAATGTTTCCGTGGTATACTTTTGTCAATATAAGTTTGTAAAGAAGGGATATAATGGTGCAGGAACGCTTGTATTATGGTGAGATAGAGAGTCCTTTTGGTCCGTTAATCGTCGTTCACACAAAGCAAGGTGTTTGCCGAATCCTTTTTGGAACTTTTGAAAAAAATGAATCAACATTAAATATATGGATAAAGAAAAATATCGGAAAAGCAGAATTAGTAAAAGATAAAGAAACGAATAATCCAGTATATATTCAACTGATAGAATACTTCGAGGGGCAAAGACAGAGTTTTGATCTTAAATTTGATTTATATGGTACGTTATTTGAGAAGAAGGTTTGGCAAGCATTACTAAATATAGGATATGGTAAAACTTATTCATATCGGGAGCTTGCACAAGTCATTCAATCTCCCAAGGCTGTTCGGGCTGTCGGGTGTGCTGTGAATAAAAACCCCTTACCAATTATTGTGCCGTGCCATCGTATAGTTGGTAGCAATGGCTCTCTCGTATGTTACCATGGTGGCATTGATAAGAAGCAGATGTTACTTGAAATGGAATATAGTTTAGAGGAAATCACGTCGTAGCACAGAGATCTTATGTGATATGCTCCCCCATAGGTAGACAGTTTAAAAAATATAAATCTGGCTGCTTATGGGGGAGTATTTATTATGTCCAAAAGATCTTACTCTGTCTTTGCCC
>NZ_MJEH01000053.1 GCF_001742425.1 Bacillus solimangrovi | reverse complement strand
AAATATAATACATCTCCTTCTAAACAAATAAATCCATTAAAAAGTTTATTAACTCAAGCTTTTAGCTTGATGGCGGTGCGGCTCAACCCCATAGTGAGCACTTATTAACAAGGGCTATTATTAATAATTCCTTTATTATATATAAATAACAATACTAGTATATTTATGTATAATATAGTAAAATATTATCTATTAAAGTTGGTAGATAATATAAATTTATGAATAAGGAGATGAAGAAAGATGAAGAAAAAAGGAATTTTAAATCTATTTTTAGCTTTTTCTATGGTTTTATTTCTAGGAGGATTTACGCAAGTAGAAGCGGCAGAACCAGGATCAGGAGCAGCACTTTTGCCTGGAGTCTATCTCTATGAAGATTATGATTTTGAAGGAGATGTATTATATTTTTCATCTGCTGGAGAATATAATTTAGATGATGATTATGACTTTAATGATGAATTAAGTTCTTTAAAGATCGTTGGTGACTACGCAGTAGTGCTTTATGAAGATGATGATTGGACAAATACGAGTTCATATTTTGATAGTAGTGTAGATGATATCTCAGATTATAAAATAGACAATGATAATGCATCGTCTATCACGATTTACAAACTTCCTAAGAACGACGGAGGACTTCATTTATTTGAAGATTATGATTTTGAAGGAGACCATTACAGATTTGGTCCAGGTCTATACGATTTAAAAGATTTTGATTTCAATAATGAAGCTAGCTCTTTTTATATCAATGGTTCTTACAGAGTAACATTCTATCAAGATACTTTTTCAGGAGCAAGTGTCACTGTAACAAGTGTGGATTACTTAGAAATGGAAGAGTTAAAACATTTTATCATAGGTAATGACACGATAACCTCAATATGGGTAGAAGAACTGTAAGGTAATTAGGAGAAAATTGAGATTATTAATTATAACAAACCTGTACCCTTTAGAGAAGGTAAGAGACTCTTCAAAGGGTATATTTATGTATAAAATAGAAAAGTGATACGGTGACACAAATGTGGGGATAAAAAAAGCCTTCTTAATGTAAGAAGGCTTTTTTATATCATGGTGCGTATGTTGTAGTTCCCATTGCAATTTGCTTTCATTTACAGACCAATTAAACAGGTCTTTGCGTAACTTCTCCATTTCTATTTTTTGAATAATTCAGATTTTATAGCCTGTTATTCAATATTATTGGAATCTTTTTCATTAGTATTTATTGTAATCAAGGAAAATTGATTTCTTTCTAGCTTGTTTTCAATATTAAACATAGACTTTATCTCTTCTAACTGTTTTAAAACAGCAGAGTCATTTTCTTTATTAATCGTTGATAGCAGTTCCTCTATTTTCGCTAAACGTTCATCTAATTTAATTTGTTGTCTGTTATTTTTATCTTTATCAACTATTCTATAAGTCATCGCAACGAATAAAGATGAAAATCCTAGAAATAGCCCACTGGAAGCAACCCAAAGTCCAGAATCGTCAATTCTGAATAACATAACAATTACTATCAACATATTCATTACAAGAATAATAGAAAAAAATAAATCGATCTTGTCAATTTTCCCCATGGAAGAGACCACCTTTTTTGTACATTATACATTAATTCCCTAGTATTTATAACTATTCAACTTCTTTCAAACAAATGCTTTATTTTATTAATATCCATTATTGAGAATACTAATAAATCTATTAAATCCAACAACTCATATTGGGTTGTTTCAATTGGGAAGTGAAAATATTGGCTATGTTCCATTAATAGAAGGATTGAATGGGAAATTAAAAATAACTAATTCGGAATACGTTACAAATGAAATAAAGTAGATGAAGAAGTTATGCGTAAGTTTGTTGAACAAACATTTACCGATCAGAATGGAACATTAATAGAAATCAAAGTAGAAGTTCTATATTGTCTCACTTTTTTATTCTGGTCTATAGTTCATATATAGCAAGCCTTTTTAAAAATAAAAATATGCTTATATAATATATTTTTTCATTGTACACATAATATTTTGAAAGCGCTTAATATAGAAAATGATGTCATTTCTGAAAATAAAAAAATTCATCAATCGAAATTATTTCAACATGGATTGAGAAATAGTGAAGTACACAATGAGAAAAAAGTTATTGAAATGTTGTTGTTACGGGATTATAAGTGAATTTTCAGAAAAAATAGATTGTCATATTTTTGTTAAAATGTTTAATTCTAATTGCCTATTGTAAAAGAAAAATTGGTTTTAAGTTCCTGTGTATATATTGTATTTTTGTTTAATTGTTAAAAATATGTCACAAAAAACCAGTTTATATTCCTATTGTAGTAACATGTTTGCTGGAGTAATCTTTAAGAGTATTTTAAAAAGGTACAGAAAAAAGCCTGTAAAAAGTTGCGGTTCTTTGCTTCTGATCCTTATGCAATCTGAAATTGTACATTTCATAATGGATAGTTTAAATTCATCATATTTTTATCGTCCTTTTTGCGCCTTTTTAAACATCAATGGAAGCAAATTTATATTTAGAGATGAGGATGAATTTTATGAAAAAGTTATTGACAATTGCTTCAGCAGCACTGCTTACAAGTTCTTTCAACGTACCATCAGCTAACGCCTTCTCGGGTGAAGTTGAACTAGGTGCGGGTAGTTATTCTACCGTGAAACCTTCAGGTGTATCAGATGTGCAAGATATGATTTTTAAAACGTCTAATATAACTGGTGCAATGCCTACAAATGATTGGTGGAGTTCGACTGCTTGGGAACAATATTCAAGCGCTCAATATCCACACCCACTAGCAATGATTAATGAGCCATCTGGACTTCGAATCTATAATCCTAGTAATAACATTCAAGGATTAGGGGGATTCTCAGCAGGAACGATGAATGATATTGACGATTTTGTTCTTGGTCATACGGGTACAGGTTCATTTGAAAATACGAAGGTTGATGATTATAGTGACTGGTTTGTCACGAACGAATACATAAATGGAGGAAACTCCCTTCAAGTTACATATGGACACGGTTCACCATTTGTTTATGCGACATATGAAGGTGGCGATCCGAAAATCACGCTATCTTCAACACCTCCAACTGTTTGGTATGGTGATGAAAATAGCAATGTATTAGGTATTACGACTGAAAAGGGTAGTCACTATGCATTGTTTGGTCCAAGTGGATCGACGTGGTCAGGATTAAACTCGAAAACATTAACAAATCATTTAAACGGTAAGGACTATTTCTCTGTTGCGGTTCTTCCTGATAATTCACTCGAAACGTTGAAAAAATTCGAGCAGTATGCGTACTCACATGTCGTTGATACAAAGGTTGATTGGTTTTATAACGAGAATACTAGTGAGGTAGAAACAACGTATACATTTGAAACAGAAGCAAAAGAAGGATCGAACGAAGGTACGATTTTCGCTCTATATCCACACCAATGGAAGAATACGAATCAATCTCTTTTAGATTATACGTTTGATTCTATTCGTGGCACGATGAAGCTTGCAGAAGGGTCGTCGTTTGAAACAACGATGAAGTTCAACGGAGTGTTACCTTCATTACCCGATGCAGGTACATATGATAAAAATAAATTGGCACGCTTCATAGATGAAGCACAAACTGAAGTGGACAATCCAAGTGACACATATTGGTACGGAAAACGATTAGGTGAGCTTGCGACACTTGCTCCAATCGCTGAACAAGTAGACGATAATGAAGCTGCAAATCAATTCCGACAAGAAATGAAATC
>NZ_MJEH01000052.1 GCF_001742425.1 Bacillus solimangrovi | reverse complement strand
GCTTAAACCGATACTCTGCTTGCATTGCCTCTCTCTTCGTTGAAAATGTCTCATAATATTGTAAAGAAACTGGTGTACGACCACGTGTATATTTAGCACCTTTACCCTCTTGATGCATCTGAATACGCCGATTTAAATGATTCGTATATCCCGTATAGTAAGTACCATCACTGCATTCGAGAACGTATAAACAATGCTCACCTTTTTCCATACAATAATTCACTCATTTCTTCCGTGTAATCTCCGTTCTGTTCACAAATATACAATGGAGGTAAGACTTTCAAATCAGGTTTACCTAGTTTTATACCTTCTATTAGTAGTGTATTGGCCTCTTTTCCAACTTTAGGATAAACAAGTCGCATCCGTTTTGGTTCAAGCTTATATTTTCGCATAAGCGTTACAATATCTAATAGACGTCCAGGACGATGCACAAATGCGACTTTCCCACCTGCCCGAATTAATTGACTACTCACTGAGATAACATCTTCGAGAGTACAACGAATCTCATGACGTGCAATTGCATAATGAGGGTTTTTATTAAACAATTCTTCATTTGGTGTTGTGAAATAAGGAGGATTACATGTTAGAACATCAAATTTACCGTAACCAAGTTTTTCTGGCATATCCTTTAAATCGCCATGGATCATACTTATCTGTTCAGTAAGTTTATTATATTCAAGGCTTCTAATAGCCATATCATACAATCGTTCTTGAAGCTCAACTCCTGTTATTTTACCTTTTGTACGTCTGCTTAATAGAAGTGGAATAATACCATTCCCAGAGCACAAGTCAATTAGATTTCCCTTTTGAATTGGGACATATACAAAATTAGCTAATAATACTGCATCCATAGAAAATGCAAAAACAGATGGACTTTGAATTATCCTCAAATTTTCTGCTAACAAATAATCAAGACGTTCATCACCAATCAACTTCATTATATTTGCAATCCTTTCTTTCAACCATCTTTAACATTATTTACTTATCAAAAGTAATAAATAATCAATTAAATATGATAAGTAACCTCATTTTACCTAATAATTAGATGCTCTCGTTCTTTCCTGTTAAAAAAGACTCCCCCAAGTGTTGGGAAAGTCTTAACGATCATGCTTTATTAAGGAAAGATAAGCAGAACAAACAGTCACCCTCTTTACGAACACTTCCATAATGCAAATTACAAATATGAAACCCTTCTTGATATAGCCGAGCAAGGTTATCATACCCTTCTCCCACATCAATTTTTGTTTCTTTTCGATTTCGCTTTTGTTTAGACTTTTGTTCATCAGCTTGCTGCAAACGCTGACGAAGATGATGGTTTTCCATCTTCATATGTTGATTTTCTTCGAGAAGCTCGGCAAGCTGTTGCTTTAAACTGCCTAGTTGATTATAGAGAAGACCAATCTGTTCTTCCATATAACTCACTTGGTCAAAGATATCTTTTTTCTCCACGAGACCTCCACCTCAGCTATTTTGTAGCTTGAATTTGTACCGCTCCTGAATTCATTAACTCATCGAGCGTATATTCAATTACACGTTCAATATCGAATAATTCAATTTGTACTAGTCGTTCAAGTAAATTCAGCCCAACCACTCGACCTTTCCCCTGAGGTGTTAAGATTGTTTCTCCAATGTCCGGGAGCTCCTGTTTAGCTGTTTCATAATCATCATTTTCGTACTTCAAACAACACATTAATCGGCCACATAAGCCTGATATTTTAGCAGGATTCAACGAAAGGTTTTGATCTTTCGCCATTTTAATAGAAACAGGTTCGAAGTCCCCTAGGAATGTTGAGCAGCATAACATTCGTCCACAAGGGCCGATACCTCCAAGCATCTTCGCTTCGTCTCTGACACCTATCTGTCTTAACTCAATTCGTGTTCGAAAGATTGATGCTAAGTCTTTTACTAACTCTCGAAAATCTACACGACCATCAGCAGTGAAATAAAAGATAATCTTATTTCGATCAAATGTATATTCAACATCGACAAGCTTCATTTCAAGCCTATGTTCTACTATTTTTTCAACACAAATATTATATGCTTCGTCAGCAGCATATTTATTCTCATGAACAGTGAGTTTGTCCTTTTCATCTGCAAGTCGAATAACATGTTTAAGTGGTAGGACCACATCTTGTTCTTCTACTCTCTTACCGCTAACAACTACTTTCCCATATTCGACCCCTCGGACTGTTTCTACTATGACACAATCGCCCTCTTGAATGTCATATTCACCAGGATCGAAATAATAGATTTTCCCCGCTTTCTTAAAGCGGACTCCGACTACTTCATACAACTATTACCCCTCCTGCAAACGAAGCACCAATTGCTCCATCAATAATTGAGCGTTCATATTACTATGAATACGCTTTTTTGCCATTAAAATAGCCGTTAATTGTTGGGCGACTGTTTGCTGTGAAACTCGAAGCGCTTCCTGCTTTATCATTTCCTGCTGGTCAATATATACGATCTTTTCCTCTTCACCAGCTTGCATATATAGTAAGTCTTTATACCACAGAAGTAGTAAGTCTAGACCTAAGTTCAACTGTACTCGATCTTGAAAAAATTTTACCCAATGATTATGAATCCAAATAAGAGTAAATTCAGAACGTTGATTCAAGGCTTCAGTTAATTGTATCACTAATTTTCGTGCCTGTGCAAACCAATCGTTCTCTAATAATGACAAAGCCTCAGTTAAATTATTCGTTATATTTGCAACTGTTTTCGCAAGTTTTAACGGTACATCTTGCTTGACTAACTTTTCAATTAATAACTCTGAAGGTAGTGGTTTGAATGATAACTTTTGACAGCGTGACAAAATGGTATCAAGCATGCGATGAGCTTGTTCTGTTAAGAGAATAGCGGTCGTATCCGAACTTGGTTCTTCTAAAAATTTTAACAAACTATTTGCTGCTTGAATCGTCATTCGATCGGCATGCTCTAGTATATATATCTTTTTATTCGATTCAACACCTGTTTTAGAAAATTCTTGTTGTAGAAATAAGATCTGCTCTTTCTTGAGTGACTGACCCTCTGGTGTTAAAACGTGAACATCTGGATGATTGCCTGATGAAATGCGCTGACAATTACGACACGTTCCACATGGCTCTGTATCATAACAATTCTCACACATTAAACTTTTCGCTAACTGAAGGCTCATTTCCTTCTTTCCCGTACCTCTCCCACCTTCAAATAAATAAGCATGAGCAATTCGATCCTTCTTTATTGCATTTGTAAGCATCTGTACCACAATGGGTTGGAAGGTCTTGTATTCATTCCATGTATGCATTTATATCACTCACTTATTTAATACTAAATAGTTCTCAATTTGAAGTTCTACTTCCTTAATAATATCATCTAAGCTTTGGGTGGCGTCTATTGTTGAAATTCTATCTGAAAATTTTTCTCTAATTAATAAATAACCTTCACGAACTTTTTCATGGAAAGATAACTCTTCTAAATCTAAACGGTTTATTTCTCGGCTTTTCTCTTTATTTATTCGCTCTAAACCTACTTTTGGGGGAACATCTAAAAAGATAGTAAGATTTGGCATCATAGCTTCGATTGCAAATTGATTAATTTCAAATACCTCTTCTACTCCTAACCCCCGTGCATAACCCTGATACACTAAGCTGCTGTCAATGAAGCGATCACATAATACAATTAAACCTTTTTCCAAATCCGGTTTAACTTTTTCGACCAAATGTTGTCTCCTTGCTGCAGCATATAAGAGAGCTTCAGTTCTTGGATCCATCTTCGTATGATTACGATTTAAAATTACCTCACGAATCTTTTCTGCAATTTCTATTCCACCAGGCTCTCTAGTTACAATAATTGGATACCCTTTATTTTTAAGTTTCTCTGCAACGTGAGTAAGAACTGTTGTCTTCCCAGCTCCTTCTCCTCCTTCAAATGTAATAAAAGTACCCTTCATTTGCTTCTCCTCCAATGAAAAACCTTTTTTACTTCGGTTTTTTCCTACTCATCTATTACTAATATGCCATCGTTCCATATCGTTTCTTCATTTTGAAAACGTGCACCTAAAATTTTCAACTCAAAACATTGAGTAATTTGCTCATCTGTTATTTTCTCACCACTCATAACAAGAGCCACACCCGGTGGATACGGAATAACCTCCTGTGCAGCAATATATCCGCTAGCTTGAGATAATGGGACACGCTTTTTATTTTTATTATTCATTTCTTCGTATGAATAGCTTAATTTAACAAAGGGATTGGATATAGGTTTTGACACTTCATTTACTTTAACATTTTTTTTATTTGTTAGTGATGACATTGCACGTTGAAAACGTAATAACAGCTCCTCTTTTTGAGGTATGTTGCCTAGTGGAAAGATGCAAAGGACATTAAGCGGATCAGCTAATTCTACATATACCTGTTCACGTTCTAGTGCATGTTGTAATTCATAGCCATTACATGAAGCTTGTAATATTAATTTTAGTGGATCTTGAGTTATTAACTTATCTGTTGACTGTACAGGTTCCAATCCCATAACAAATATTTTTTGTTGAAAATCAGATAATTGTGAGAGAACGTTGCTTTTATCATCTTTTTCAATGAATGTTTGTAAATATACTCTCGCGATATCTAAAGATGCCATTATTGGATATGAAGGACTACTCGATTGGAAAACTTGCAAATAAAAAGAAAGCTTCTTATCGTCCACACGTTTACTATTAACATGCAAAAAAGAACCCATAGTCATCGCAGGTAACGTCTTATGTGCAGACTGAACGACAATATCAGCCCCCATACTTAATGCAGATGGAGGAAAAGGAGAACCAACTATAAAATGAGCACCATGTGCTTCATCTACAAGTACCCTCATATTATGAGCATGTGCACAATCAATCAGACGTTCAATATTCAATGCTTGTCCATAATAATTAGGATAAGTTAAGATAACAGCCTTTGCATCTGGATATTGTTTTATTGCGCTCTTAAACGTTTCGAAAGAGACTCCTATCGGCGTTTGTGTTGACTCATCAATTTCGGGATATAAAAAAACTGGTTCAACTCTCGCCAATTGTAAGGCATGGAGAATTGATTTATGACAATTTCTTTGCACAAAAACAAGGTCACCTGCTTCACACGTAGATAATATCATAGCTAAATTACCAGAAGTCGTTCCACCTACAAGTAAAAAACTTCTCTTCACTCCATACAACTGAGCTGTGAGTATCTCTGCCTCTTTGATCACTCCACTAGGAGCATGAAGATCATCTAAACCAGTGATTTCCGTAGCATCTATAGATAATATTTTTTCAAATGTTTCTAATGCATCTTCAACAAATAAACTTCCATACTTATGACCAGGAACATGTAAAGAGGTTGGGTTGTGATTAATATGATTAACAAGTGCTTCATAGATTGGTAGTCTTATTTCCATTGATCTCATCCTCTTATATTGTACATTCTAACCTGTCCTAATAATACCACGCATCCTCATATTCGAAAAACCTTGTTCACATTTGTCTTTTTCAAAGAATTGTTGTAAATAAATAAAGAGAACCATCACTTCGGCCCTCTTTAAGAATATAATTTAGATTGTGAAATCTTTTGTAATTTGTCCACATAATATCTATATTTATTTTCATCCGTCTCGGTATGAACAATATTTTGTTCACATTCCCAACATATAAATTCTGAAAAAATATGAATTCCCCGCTCTTTCTTTTCTTCACAAATAATGCATGCTTCTTTATATCTCTCATCTATCTTACTCATACTTCTCCACCTCCATTAATTAAGCATCCCCAACTAAGAAACTTTTATACATGTAAACAGAGAGGTATTATAAATGATAACAGTAGTATCTTTGAAAATTTGAACCTTACACCTATTTCTATTATGATATGAGCAAACTCCATAAAGGTGATAACTATTTCAAAATGGAAAACCTTTATTTGAAATTAGTACAGACACATGCAAAAAACCGATCTATTATCAGATCGGTTTCTGTTATCATGCCCGGCAACGTCCTACTCTCACAGGGGAAACACCCC
>NZ_MJEH01000051.1 GCF_001742425.1 Bacillus solimangrovi | reverse complement strand
TTTGGTCTTTCAATTCCTAACTCTGCAAGCTTTTCATGTGCTTCTTCTTTCGTGATTTCGCCCGCTTCTACTTGCGCTTTAATATCTTTTACCGCTGCTTTTGTCTCTTCATCTAAATTAGCGAAACGTTTATGTTGACCATGTTTTCCAAGAAAACCTTCAAAGCCTAATTCTTGGATTTGTTCACGTGCTTCTTCTCTCGTTAGAGTACCCGCTTCTACTTGTGCACGAATTTCTTCTAACGCTGCTTTCGTTTCTTCATCTAATTGGCTATATGCTAGCGAACGTCCACGTTTTCCTTCAATACCTAATTCTTGAACCTGTTCACGTGCTTCTTCTTTCGTTAATGTGCCTGCTTTCACTTGCTCACGAATTTGCTTAAGCTGTTCAGCTGTTTCTGAATCAATTTTTTGTACGATTTGCTTTTCAACGACTGTAGTATCAACGTCTGAATTTGCTGATGCTGTGAAAGTTGTTCCTGATGCTGCTACACCTACTGCTAATGCTCCTGCTAAAAATTTTGATGAAAATGTCTTTAACATATGTTCCCACTCCTTCTGAAATTTGTGTGTTGCTTTGTCTTACAAGTCATATACTAAAGCTCGAATGTGTCGAGAATATATCGAAATGAAAAAAAGGAGAAAAAACTTTTCAAAAACTTAATCTAAGCTTGCACCGTATACTTCATCAACGGTAACATTCGTCCCTTAAAAACCGTTGATGGTGTTTCACCAATTTGTTTCGCACCCATTCTTTCATAAAAGCCTTTCGCATTCGGATCACTATCAATCGTAAAACTGTTAATGTCTAATTCCTGAGCTTTCTTAATCATATATTCCCATAGAGTCTTACCAAAACCTTTGCCTATAAAATCAGGATTTATGTAAAAGAAATCGAGACTATTGCTTTCCCCTCTTTCAAAAGTAAAAAATCCAATGATCCCTTCCACCCCATCTAATATGTACACATCATTTTGTCTAATATATTGCCCCGTTATCGTTAAATCTTCTCTACACGCCTCAATAAAATCTTCACTATAGTCCCAATGAGCTTTCGATCTTAATGCAATGTCACTTAATGCATAAGCATCTTCAAATAATGCTTCTCTTATATTGTTCATTTTTTACCCCCCCTATGATTATTTCTATCTATATAAGATATGTTAAATGATGCTGGTTCTTGTCCAATTCCGTTGACGACATCATCACTACAACAATTGAAGATATACAAAACTTACTTCATCTAATCCGATTTTCACTTTAATATCTTGTATTGAAATATTTAATTTGAGGGGAAGTTAAGTTTTTTAAACCACCAAGTTAAACTTATTATGATAATACCTAGGACACTGGCTTCCAAAAAAGGTATTCTAAATACCAAAATAAACTCAAAAGTAAAGCTACTTATGTTCCTTAGTGTGAATTTAGAAGGATCTAAAGATATATTAGAGATATGGATTGGTGAAACAGAAAGTTCAAAATTTTGGCTTACGGTATTAAATGACCTGACCTTAAAAATTGAGTGTTACAAGAAGTAGCCATGTTGGATTAACAGGCCTAAGGGAAGCCATACAGACGGTTTACAGTGAGGTTGAAATTCAACGTTGTATTATTCATCAGCTTAGAAATTTATTCACATGTTTCTTACAAACATGTGAATGAATTTACAAAAGATTTTAAATCTGTTTACCGAGCACTAAACGAAACCGTTGCATTAGAGCAGTTAGAGATTTTAAAAGAAAAATGGAATTCGAGATATAGAAATTTAAAATGCCTCGTCATACAGATGGATTTTAATATTCCTTGCTATAAAAAAATCAATTCAGTATTTCACAACTGGCCATTTTGACTTGCGTAGCGAATTCATCAGCTCTGGTCCGACATTTAAATTACTCTCAACAAGCTCTGTAGGTGTTAATGCCATCCATTGATTAAGAGAAACATCTTCAAAGCGGTCGCTCTGAAACATTTCTAAAAACCATACACTTTTTGTACCGATATTTTGAATATAATGTCCATATGGAGATGGGACGTAGCCGACATCACCTGCGCGATAGTTAAAAGTACGAGCTGTTCCGTCTGCTGCAAATACAGTCATTTTAGCCTCACCTGACAAGTAATACTGCCATTCGTCATTGTTTGGGTGCCAATGCAGTTCTCTCATCGCTCCTGGTTTTATTTCCACAAGTGCTGCTGCGATATTCTCTGAGATTGGAAAATTTGAAGAGTCAACGATACGTACGCTCCCACCAGGAGTAATAATAGGTTCTTGTGCAAGTAATTTATGCGTGAAACTTTGTGGGACAGAGCCGTATGGACTTGTTATACTCTCGCTTTGTAGTGAACCGGGAATTTCTCCTTGATACATGTATTTTTGGCTATCTGGAATATCCTTAAAAGCCTGTTCGTCTACACCAAAGTTATCTGCTAATATAGATTTTGGTGTATGGGCAAACCAGTCTGAAATAGAAAACGTATCAGCCTCAGTAAAATTCCCATCATCAAACACTAATAAAAATTCCGCTCCCTCTTCTAATCCTTGAATAGAATGAGGGATGCCTGCTGGAAAGTACCACAAATCCCCTTTTTCAACATCAGCAATAAAATTGTGTCCATTTTGATCCACTGCCGTAATTCGCGCACGACCTTCTAACATTAACGACCATTCGTCTTGCTTATGCCAATGCAATTCGCGTACGCCACCTGGTGTGAGTCTCATATTTACTCCCGCTAGTGTTGTGGCAATAGGCAGTTCCGTAGCAGTAACTTCCCTTGCCCATCCTCCATGATACAATTGCATATTTGTATCTGAAAATGAAAATTTTAAATTGGGTACTTTTCCTGAATCTGTCGCAGGGGGGACGAACATATCTGGATTTTGCAGATCTCTCATGACATCTCTTGGACCTAAATCAGTAGCCCCAGCTCCATCACTTCGAATGGGCTGAGGTATATTTCTTACAGAGTATCGTTTATCGTTGCCATGATCTTTCATTGCAGTCAGCTCCTTTGTATGAAATATTTATATTCTTTTCCGTAGTTGAGGTGTCAGTCACTTGTCGAATATATATCACTTTAATTCAACATCCCATAGAAGATTTTGAACAGCATCTAACTTGTCTTCTAATGTGAACTTTGACATAGAAAAACTGCACCTCCGATTATTAGATATTGTCTAACAATTGGGGTGCAGTGCAGTTCATTTTACTCCTACTCGGTTTCCAACTCTCATTTTAAGTTCTTTTGAATATATTGCACGATCTTTCGAAGCTCAGTCATACTTGGTCGACCAAATGGGCTCGTTTGACGTTGCTGATACATTATTTTACCATGTTCATTTAATAAAAAATAAGCAGGCTCACCATGTACACCATGATCTTCGTATGGGGCATCTTGCCCGTGATAGTAAACTTCATAAGCCTTTAACGCCTCTAAATTTTCATCACAAAGAACTGGAAAAGAAAGATTATGCTCTGCTACTAGTTCTTTTAAAGCAGACATTTCATCGGCTGAAATGGTCATAATATGAATATTTTTCCCTTCAAAAAAACCTACATTCTCCTGCAATTGCTGTAAGTCGTGGAGACAAACAGGACACCAAGATCCTCTAAAAAATATGAGCAGATGCCATGTATTATGCTCCTTAAGGTGCGCAGACATATTAAACGTACTTCCATCGGTACAAGGAACAGTGAAAGAAGGTGCTGAATCGTTCAATTGAAGTTGGCTCATATCGTCAATCACTCCTGTCATCTAATTTTCTTACTTATAGAAGATGTTCAAAAAGTCCGGGAAAAATGACTGTCGAATAACCGAGTTAGTTTGTTATTCTCCGTCCTTTTTAAACACACTCTTGTATACTTTCTGTTCATTAAGAAAATTTATGTGTAAGATGATGAAGAGTGTAACCTTAATCTGGACATAGACCTACACTCCCACTAGAACGAATAATGGTTGTTCATTCAATAATCATTTCATTTTACAATTTGAACAACCTTTATGATGAAACGAAGAAGTGCTAAAATGAAACTAACAATGAATCGTTTTTTCATTACCTTGCACAATTTGTACATTGAACGAATGATTGCTTACGCAAAGCAAATAGCCAAGACTTCAACCTATTTAAAATTTTTTAATGAAGGTGATGTAATTGAATCAAACGTACACGGGTTTTATCTTTATATTATTAGGAACTATATTTTTGATTTTATCATTAGCAGTAACGATGTCAGCTACACTATTGGCAGTTTCACTCGGAACAAGTATAATCTCAAATCTAATCGGTACGATATTTTTAATGCGATCAATTAAAACAAAGAAAGAAAATTTATGATTTAACAAAGTGACCTCTAATTCAAGGTCACTTTTCTTTTGCTCTAAAATTGCAACACAAGTGATCAGCTTATCCATTGTGATAAATATGTCAAATTACTGTTCAAACTTTTAAGTAAAGTAGTTATCATTTTTAGACCGTCATTACGAACTAACTTTCTTAAGAAATTCTTCATAATTATATAAGAAAAATGTTAAGAAATGAACGTTATCCTAGAGTAGCAATAATCGAACAAATACTTAACATAACAACTTTGTACAAAAGTAACAATTCTTCTAAGGAGGTTATTCCCTGTGGCTGAAACACAAAATCCAAAATTATCACCAACTATGCGAACTTTAATAGTTGGCTCACTCTTATTATTAGTCTTTTCACTCGTATATACTTCTATTATTGTCATACAAAGTTATGCAAATGCTGATAACGATAACAACTATTCTTCTATTAATTCTATTGGTTTTGGTGAAGATACCCAAATAAATCTAATAGAGAAAACAGATGGAAGTACAGAAATTGAATCAGTAAATGGTGAAGAAACAACAACTTACTTCTTACCTGATACAAATGAAGGGATTACATTGTTTCCTATCGAGGGTAACATTCTCTTCGGTATGATCTCAAATGAGCAAATTGAAAAGCTATCACTGAATGATTCAGAAGAAAAAATTTCAGTAAACGTTAATACTGATAGTTTAAGCTTCATTCAACATAACGGTTATACATTCTTTTATTCTATCGAGAGAGTGAATGAACCAGTCATCGTCAAAGGATTCTCAAATGAAAATGAACTCATTTATGAAACAGAAAAACCACAATCATTAGGAAAGGAGTCATAATGAAATGAATTTTTTTATAACGATGATAGGTGAACTTGGTTATCACGGTGGACTGGGAGCACTCGTTGCCTATGTGATCGGTCGAAAAAAAGTATCACAAAACCATTTATGGCTCTTACTACTAATCGGTTTTGTAGCAGGAATTTCTCCTGATTTGACATTAGCTTTCCAAGTTGCAGACTCGATTCTTTATGCTATTTTAGGTGCTGCTACTCCACTTGGTATTATTTCAAGTGTTTTGTATTCTTTAAGTCATTCTATTTTCATCGCACCTAGTTTCAGTTTAGGAATGGCTATTATCATTCGTCGCTTCCTACCTGAATTAAACCTACAGACGCGTTGGATGATTATGTTCTTTTCTTTATTAATTGGTCATTTATCTATGGATTTCTTAGATAATGGATTACCAATATTATTCCCAATCATGAGTGAAAAGAATATCGGTTTAAATTTATTGAACGGAACTGATGGTTTCCTTATTGTTTTATTCATTAGTTTGTTAGCACTCATCATTCTTGGACGAAACAATACAAAACGAAAATGGACGTTATCAATTATTGCAATAGGTGTTGCTCTTTTCGGTTCCTATGTTGGTTTTAAAGGATATTCAGAATCTACCATTCAACAACAATTGTCTGAACAATATCCTGATGTTGATGTTTACCTTAAACCAGCAAGTAGTAATCCTTTCTCTAGTAACCTATGGACTTATGAAGTTAGATTAGAGTCAGGTAATCCGATAAGAATTATTTATGGACAAGGATCATTCTCTAAATTGAATGAACAAGAGCGTATTTTACAAACAGAATTAGGATACAAGCTCTCAGTAAAAGAATTAACCTTTGAAGATCAACAATATTTCATAGGTATCAATTATAAAATTACGGATAGTGATGATGAATCCAATTATGAAACCGATGTAAAAGAGGAAGACTTGTTTGTTTTTCTACATGATAAAAAAGCTGAAGAATTAGTAGAAATTAAAAGTGAAAAGAGAGAACGAATTCTTAGTGAATTACCATCAATGAATGACGAACAAATCACTTATCAAAATCCTGCCATTACAATAGAGGGATTCAATAATAGCACGAATTAACTAATCTCAAACAACGCAGAAGCTTACAACAATAGTTGTGAATTTCTGCGTTGTTTTTTATTTGCATTTCTTCTAATGCTAGCTTTAATTTTCACACTCTGTTCACTACTTTACTTTAAATTGAATCCTCCCAGAACCTATTGAAGTAAACATTGAGCCAATTTGATAATTGATACCTATGAAATAT
>NZ_MJEH01000050.1 GCF_001742425.1 Bacillus solimangrovi | reverse complement strand
AAGCTAAAAAGGTTAATGATTTAAATATTTTTAACTAAACGATTGTCTATTAATTTGAAGAATACATTATCACCTATGCCAAAGCCAATTGAATCAGGATATATAATTAATCCTCATGTATATCTCACCATATGAATGAACGAGCTGAGATGACATATCTATAAACGGAAGTTCCACCTTAGTTATATTGCATTATTACTGTAGAACTATCGTTACTTTCATAAGCTACTTTAATTTCTTTTTCAATGACTTCGAATACTCTGGAATAAACTCCTTGTACGTTATCTCGTTGTATTTCATTGTCTATATATGAATAGGGCAAGCTCCAAGAACGAAAACTTTCTCCTCCTTCTTCATATAATAATCCAGATATAAAATAATATGTATCATTAACCTTTTTAGCTTCTACTTCATAAGACGCAGGGTTTTGAAAATCTTGAAAAGGTATGGTGTATGCCTTTGATCCTACAAAAAAGTATGGAACCTTTTTCTCCTTATACATTTTGACGTATTTTTCATTTGCAGCATCAGATAAATGGTCTTCCATAATAAATACTGCATCATATACGTCAAGATTGGCATGATACAATTCATTTAAAGATAATTTATTAAAGGTTATATTGTCCTCTCTAATATTAGGTAGTTCACCAACAACGGCAATTTTTAAAGACACGCCTTCATAGAGCTCTTCGACATTACTCGTTTGACAAGCACTCAAAAAAAATAACATCAATGTTAAAGATATGAATAGCATTTTATTTGATTTAATAATAGATACCCCCCCTTAATCCTTTATACACAAATATTACGCTACGCTATCCTGCTTCAATAGAAATATTGTTTTCACCCTAAACATACCATTAATTACCATTAAATAACATGTAATTCATCTTATTTATTTGTAAAGTAAAAAAAGGGAAGCAAAAAAAAGTAGCCCCGAGGACAAATTTATTCCTGGGCTACTTGACGTTTTAGTTTATTAAGATTGCTAGACTCTATAAAATTTGAAGTAAGGTAGGCTGTGAAAAAGTTAGTCTACCTTACTACTGTAACTCTATGAGTAAAAACCGACTCTCGTTATGTTACATTTTTGAGTTCATATTGTTATTCAGAATTTCTTCTTTTTTCTCTTCTGACACTTCTTCTAAATTCTGTGTTTTTTGATTTAGTTTATAGACATACATTCGTTCAAACTCTACATCATCAAAATCAATAACATCATAATGTCCGTTTTCAATGAACACGTAATTAGTCGTTATATAATAAATATCATTATTAAGGTTAATTTCCTTTAATAAGTGATTTATATTACTATGAGTAATCACATTTCGCTTCAATTCACATTTTTCAAACAACGATGCTCTTCCCTCTACAATAAGGTTTCCATCTCTTACTTCATAACTCCACTGTTCATCTTGGAATGGGGTAACACTTATCGGTTCAATTGTAATTTCGGCATTTGGGAATTCCTCTATTAATTCATTCTGTACTTGAAATTTTGAGAAACTCATAAGACCAGCATAAGAAGCAAATACAACAATTCCCATTATCACGATGTTTAACGCCGTTTTCTTGCTCATTTTCTTAAATGTTAATAGCGATACTAGCAGTGTAAAAGGAATAATAATAATAGCGTCGTGTCCAGTAAAAATATTTAGTCCAACAACATCTTCTGTAAAAATTGGATAGAACAAAGCTAATCCATTATCAAAAAAGTCCATTGCTAGATGTCCGAATAATACTGATGAAAACATTGCAAACCACAGAAAACCTAATGTTAATTGAGAACGGAAAAAGAGTTTTGCAATTATAGCTATTAATAAACTTAAACTAGGCACTATCAAAAAGGAATGCCCCAGTTGGTAAAGTTGCCCTGATACTAATAGTGGTATATCAGGACTTAACGCTGCTGAAAATCCAAAAAATAATAACAACACCCTTTTACTTCGTGAGAGTTCTTTATTCATACTAATTAAATAGGCTACAAATGCTCCTATCGCCCCGTGATAACCAAATTCTGCAATTATAGTAAAAATATCCATAGAATCTTTTTACCTCCTATTTCTACTAAAAATATATTCTTTCACTTATTAAGAATTTTTATATATTAATTTATTGTCTTTTGAAAAGCCTTCTATTAAAACTGGTTCTTGAATATATTCCCTCGTATAGAAGAATTTATAACCGTTATAATTTAAGTACTCTATGTTTTTGTTTGAACCGTTGATTGATACACTGTCTATTTTCTCATCCGTAATCATGCCAATAAATATTTGAAGCTTCCGTTGGTACTCTGCTTCGTCGGGCGACGTTCCTTCAGGAATTTCTGATTGACGTGAAAACCAATATATTTCTTTTTCTAAATCATTAATATTTGCAATCAGGGAACTCATTAAACTACGTCCATTTTCAGATGTATAGAAATGAACATTTCCCGTAGTATCTGTAACAAGATTTAAATTTATATTTTCATCTATTTTTAAGATCTTCAACGTTTCTTCTTCCATAGAATAAGGATGATACCTTCCGTTTTCAAAGTTATAAAAGGATATGTCTCCATTTTCGTCATCGTCGACAGATGGTAGTAATGCTAATGCGTAAATCGACATACTTAAAGATGTGATAATTAGTATTTTCATAATTAGAGATAATGTTTTTTTCTCTTTCTTACTCATAACAGATTCCTCCTATTTAATGCTCTTCCAAACAATTGAAAAGATATAGTTTTTTTCTATAGTAATTCATAAATGTTCTTTCTTATTTCCAAATGAATACGGCAACACCTAACACCTCTAAACGCTAAAATCCGCTTAATATTTCCAACGATGTAAGCGATACTGTTATCTTCTAACTTTAATCGACAACTAAACGATAATAGGGTTTCCCAATAATCTTCATTTTGAATTTTCTCTATCGTTTATCCACTGATTCAATCCATGGTAAATCTCCTCTTCTTACAATTCTCTTCATTCCTTCAATTGTTCTTTGTGTTTCCTTATAGTTCATAAGTCCATATGAATCATAAAGATCTTTTTTACTTTCTTTCAATGTCTAATTACAATCATATAAACTAATTCTTAACTTTCAGCTAGCATAAAAATAAAGAATTTCTTAAGATAATCTTAATTTTTATAGAATCTTTTCACATACTGTAGCTATATTTTGTGTATGAATAATATCGTTGTTTAAGAAACTCATTATGTTGAAGTAATTGACAAAAAGCATGTTTAGCAATTAAAATTCAACTATTCAATAAATTAATTGAATAGTTGAGAGGAAGTTTAATATGGTTAATGAACGAAATTTAAAGGATTTATTATATCAAGAGTACGCAAGATTAGGGAAAAGCTTATCGAGCCCTAAACGATTAGAAATTCTTGACCTTCTATCACAAGGTCCTAAAAGTGTTGATGCTTTATCCAAAAGTACAACAATGTCAGTTGCTAATGTATCTCAACACTTGAAAACGCTATTAAATTCAAGGTTAGTTAAGTATAAAAAAGAAGGTAACTACGTCATTTATGAACTAGCTGATGAAATCATTTCTGATTTTTTGAACTCGATGCATGCATTAGCAGAAAAGCAATATATGCAAGTCCAACAAATAAAAGAAGAGTTTTTAAATAACCAACTTGGCATAGAGGGAATAACTCTTTCAGAACTTAAAGATCGAATGAATAAAGGTGAGGTTTTACTGTTGGATGTAAGACCGAAAGAAGAATATGAAAAGGCACATATTCCTGGTGCTGTTTCTCTTCCTATAGAAGAATTGGAAGACAAACTTTCATCTTTGCCAACCGATTGTAATGTAGTTGCTTATTGCAGAGGACCTTATTGTTTAATGTCAGCAAAAGCAGTTGAAACTCTAAAGGCAAAAGGTATTAATGCATTTCGATTGGAAGATGGTGTTAAAGAATGGCAACAATTAATGAAATAATAAATTGTTGAAATTATTAAGGTTAGATGAACATGTTTAAAATCGAGATTACTAGATAAAACATCTTCGTGTCTGATTTCTTATTAAGGTTGTTAAAGGATGACATAAAGGTTACGTTTTATCATCGTGATCAATAAAGAAGGTGTTTATAAGTGCTCGCTAAAGAACAAGACTCATTCGAGAGTTACATCGATTCACCAGAACAGTTACAAGCCTTATATAGACGAGTGTTGTTCGTTGTGAGCTTATCACAAATATTTGGTGGAGCAGGACTTGCAGCAGGAGTTACCGTAGGGGCTCTATTGGCTCAACAAATGCTCGGAACTGATGCTTATGCAGGAATTCCAGTAGCATTAATTACGTTTGGGTCAGCAGGATCTGCTTTTATCGTAGGTAAGCTTTCACAACAATATGGACGTCGGACAGGGTTATCGACAGGATTTATCGTAGGTGGACTCGGAGCTATTGGAGTTGTCATCGCTGCGATGATGAATAGTGTGATTCTTTTATTTGCTTCCCTCTTATTTTATGGAGCAGGAACTGCAACAAACCTACAAGCTCGTTATGCTGGGACTGATTTAGCAAATAGTAAACAGCGCGCAACAGCTATTAGTACGACAATGGTTATGACAACTTTCGGTGCTGTTGCAGGTCCAAATTTAGTAGAAATCATGGGGGAATTTGCTCTATTAATTGGTATTCCACAACTTGCAGGTCCATTTATTTTATCAGCTGCAGCATTTACTTTAGCAGGGCTTGTACTCTTCATTATGCTACGCCCCGATCCATTAGAGATTGCAAACAAGATAGCTGCTTATGAACAAGAAGATGGTCGCAGAAAAAATAGAGATTCTGTTCATAAAACAATGAATAAAAGAGGTCTTGCAGTCGGTGCAACAGTTATGGTTCTAACTCAGATTGTCATGGTTGCCATTATGACAATGACACCCGTGCATATGAAAAACCATGGTCACGGTTTAGCTGAAGTAGGCTTAGTTATCGGATTTCATATTGGTGCGATGTATCTGCCTTCACTAATAACAGGGATTCTCGTTGATAAAATTGGTCGAACAGCAATGAGCATAGCATCAGGTATTACATTGTTACTGGCTGGCTTATTAGCAGCATTCGCACCAACTGATTCAATGGTTCTATTAATAATCGCTCTTTCCTTACTTGGATTAGGATGGAACTTCGGATTAATAAGTGGTACTGCTCAAATCGTTGATTCTACTGAGCCATCAACACGTGCGAAAACTCAAGGATCACTGGATGTTCTGATTGCATTAGCAGGAGCTTCTGGTGGTGCACTTTCAGGAATGGTAGTAGCAAATTCAAGTTACGTTACATTATCTTTGAGCGGAGGACTACTATCCTTAATTCTTATACCTGTTGTCATTTGGGCTCGTCGAGGTAGAGAAAAATAAAATAAACGTTGAAAAGCCTTGTTACACGTTTATGTAACAAGGCTTTTATTTTAAAACTAATAACAAACATCTATTTTATTTCGTATACTCATACCACTGAGAATCGTATGCTAATTGTCCTTTTGCATACGTGTAGAAGAAGTCAATTGAATCCCCTTCTTTAACCCCTTTTACAGTATACTCCCATTTCTCACCGTTCTTCGTTGCTCTAACATTTTGTTGACCACCATCATTTACTTTGTAATGTAGGTCTACAAATGAAGCTGGTACTTGTGCTGGGTTGAAAATAAACGTAACGTTCGTTGAATCATCCTTCACGATCTCAACTGTATAATCATCCGCTTCAATCATACTGTTCTGATTATCATTTGTTGGTTCATCAATCGTTGGATCTGTCGGTTGTTCTGTATTTGGTTGTTCAGGTTGTTCATTCGTTGATTCTTTCGAGAAGCTTAACCAATTCAAGTTTCCAATACCTTGTTGTGTTTCACCTTTGAAGACAACATACAAATCATGAATACCTGTTGCGTTTGAAATTGCAGCTGTATTTGTCGCCCAATTTTGCCATCCGCCTGTATTCGTGATATCAACAGTACCGATTAATTGTCCGTTCTTACTGTCAAGTCTTAACTCCATTGCTCCGCCTGCTGTTTGGCTAGCGACTCTTGCTGCTACTTCTGTTGCTCCACTTCCAAAATCAACATCGTTAAAGACTAAGTAATCTTCATTATCAATCCAGCCTACGTTTAGACCACCACCAACATCAGTCGTTGCTTCTGTTTCAATGCCACTCATAGCTGTATATTGCTCTGCTTCGATTTTGTCAAACGCATTGATAGTTGGTTGTTCATTAGGTTGTTCGTTCGGTTCTTCAATAGGTTCTTCAATAGGTTCTGATATTTCGTTCTGAACGAATTTCAACCAATTCAAATTCCCAATTCCCTCTTGCGTTTCACCTTTGAAGACGACGTATAGGTCATGGATGCCTGTTGTATTTGAGATAGTTGCTGTTTTTGTTTCCCACTCTTGCCAGCCACCTGTATTTGTAAGGTCGACAGTACCAATTAATTGTCCGTCCTTACCATCAAGTCTTAGCTCAATTGTTCCACCTGCTGTTTGGCTAGCGATTCTTGCTGCTACTTCTGTTGCCCCACTACCAAAATCAACATCATTAAAGACTAAGTAATCTTCATTATCAAGATAACCTACATTTAAACCGCCACCAACATCACTCGTTTGTTCTGTTTGAACACCACTCATAGATGTATATTGTTCTGCTTCGATCTTTTCAAAAGCATCAAATCCTGATTGACCATTAGGATTCTCGTTCGGTTCTTCTGTAGGTTGTTCAATTGGATCGCTTGAACCGTTACTAACACTATATTCATGTGGTTGAACCGTTACTTTCACACCATCAGAGAATGTGACAGTTTTCACTGAATTCGTCATGTTGTAGACAACATACGTTTTCACGTTGTCTTTCGTAAAGACTGCATGTATTGGATAATCCGCTGTGATTGTAGGATCAGCATTTCCTAATGCGTTCAAATTGTGAATCCAATGATACGTGTTAGCCTTCGAGTTTCCACCTTCAGGGACAAATGCATTTTCTCTTGCATTAAACTGCCTGATCGCATCTTCAGGATTCTCGATTGCTCGGTACATCCAAATGATATCTTCCCAAGCATCCCAATTCTCGCCACCATTTTCAGATACTAACGCGTCATAATTACGTTTCGTATAGTCTGGATATTGTGTTAAGTAAAGTGATGCACCTGTAATTGGTAACCAGTTAATCCCATGAATCTCTTCTGGGTTATTCGTCCACCATACTGCATCACCAACTGTTTTTCCACCCCAAACCATACTTGCTGTCTCACGTGTAAAACCTGGGTCGTGATTTTCACCTGTTACATCAAACCAATATTCATTAATCGCATTCATTTCAGTTGTAAACAAATAGATGCCTAGATCACGGAGCTCCTTATTGTCTGTAGCTTCACCCCATAGAATGATACCAGCCCATGCATTCATCGCTTCAGATGATGATTCATTGTTATTACCATCAAAGAATTTTGCATGACCAGATGCCCACGTATGACCCGCATACATATCAA
>NZ_MJEH01000049.1 GCF_001742425.1 Bacillus solimangrovi | reverse complement strand
TCCTAAATGAAGAGGGAGATATTACTTTAACAGCAAAACCATCAAGGAGATGATAACATTGAACAAATTGGTGCTTTCCACTTAACCGTTCAAACCTATCATTGAAATGAGGTGTCTGTGAAAGACAAAATAGAGCTGTAAACGTTGCAATGACACATCTTTCTATATGAATGTTGGCTGGGCCATTTTTGCTCAAGTGTAAGGATATCACTCAGTGAATGAGGTGTTTATCGCAGAACAAGTCATTCTATCATGTCACGTAAGTGATTATGTTGAGACATAGATAATCCGATCAGCAATGCCACTGATTATTTTGAAATGAGGTGTCTGTGAAAGAACAAGATCTGTTCTAGACGCTTAGCACTATTTCCTCCCTCTTCATTTAGGAAACAGGATACTTACTCTTGTAAGTATCCTGTTTTTTATATGCTTCAATAATCGTTTTTATTTTAAAACTTCGTTATAATGGATATATATTGATAAGATAAGGGGGCTATCTATATGTCTGATTGTATTTTTTGTAAAATTGTAAACGGCGAAATACCAGCTGCAAAAGTATACGAGGATGAGAACGTACTTGCTTTTCTTGATATTAGCCAAGTAACAAAGGGACACACTTTGATCATTCCTAAAGTTCACCAAGAAAACATGTATGAATTAACGCCTTCAGTAGCCGAAAAAGTATTTGCTGTTGTTCCAAAGGTCGCTAATGCTATCCGTAAGCAATTTTCTCCTGTCGGATTGAATATGCTTAGTAATACTGGAGAAGCGGCTGGACAGTCTGTCTTCCACCTTCACCTTCATCTACTACCTCGTTACGGTCATGAAGATGATTTCGGACTTAAATGGTCAACAAATATAGATAAATATACACAACAGGAAATGCAAGAAATGGCGCAAGGAATTGCAAATAACATTGAAAACTAATCATACATATGTACACAGTCCCATACTTGGGACTGTTTTTTCTTTTCGAATTTTTTTAATAAATTAACATTAAAATGATTGAAAAAACGTGTTAGGATAGTAGTATTCTTTTTCGTAGTAATGAATTACATAATTAAAAAGGAGGAAAAAAAATGAATAGAGCCTTCAATTTCAATGCAGGACCTTCTGCATTACCTATCGAAGTACTTGAAAAAGCCCAAGAAGAATTATTAGATTTCAAAGGAAGCGGTATGTCTGTTATGGAGCTAAGTCACCGTAGCAAAGAATATGATGCTGTCCACAACGAAGCTGAACAACTGTTACGTGAACTAATGCAGATTCCAGATAACTATGATGTTCTCTTCCTTCAAGGTGGGGCAAGTACACAATTTACAATGATTCCTATGAATTTCTTAGCTGAAAACCAAACTGCTGATTATATATTGACAGGTTCTTGGTCTGAGAAGGCCCTTCAAGAAGCAGAAAAACTAGGGAAAGCAAATATTGCTGCTAGTACGAAAAATAACGGCTATAACGCTATCCCTTCTTTAGATGAACTTTCTTTAAGTAATGATAGTGCATATGTACACATTACATCGAACAATACAATTTACGGAACACAATGGGAAGAACTACCTTCACTAAAAAATAAAGATTTAATTGCAGATATGTCCAGTGATATTCTTAGCCGACCTATCGATGTCAGTAAATTTGCAATGATTTATGCTGGGGCGCAGAAGAACTTAGGACCATCCGGTGTTACAGTCGTTATTTTACGTAACGATATGACAAAGAGAATTCCTAATAATATTCCTACGATGTTAGACTATCGTACACAAATTAAGAAGAAATCTCTCTATAATACACCTCCTACTTTTGGAATATATATGCTTTCCTTAGTTCTTAACTGGATGAAGGAGCAAGGTGGTGTTGAACAAATTGCTGAGCGAAACGATCAAAAGTCAGAACTTATTTATAATGCCATTGATGAAAGCAACGGTTTTTACAAACCACATGCTAAAGACGGTAGTCGTTCAAAAATGAATGTTACATTTACCCTTCCATCTGATGATTTGACACAAAAGTTCTTAAATGGAGCTAAAGAGAAAGGTTTTGTAGGACTCAATGGTCATCGCTCTATCGGAGGTTGCCGTGCCTCTATTTATAACGCAGTTCCGTTAGAATCTTGTCAAGCATTACATGATTATATGACAACATTTTGTAAGGAATTTTCATAATACAACCTCGTGGAACGAAGTCTTTTCACATGTAAAAACATTTGTTATACTTTAACTAAGTGATTTCTTCGCAATAAGCAAGTAGTGCATTATTGGAGGAATAAACGGAAATTTTAGATGAGAATAGTAGAGGAGAGATGAGAAAGTGAATACACGAGTATTAGTTTCTTTATCATTATTAGTTGGGATTGGTACCGTCTTACATGCAGTTATGCCACCACTTTTTTTAGGCATGAAGGCTGACATGTTATTGACAATGATGTTTTTAGGCATTCTGTTATTCCCTGAACGTAAGAACGTCCTTGTTTTATCACTTGTAACTGGGATCGTTTCAGCAATAACAACCGCTTTCCCAGGTGGACAAATTGCCAATATGATTGATAAGCCTATTACTGCATTTTGTTTCTTCGGATTAATGCTACTTATCCGTTCAAAACAACCTACAGTAATTTCTGCAAGTATTCTAACAGCTATTGGTACATTAATTAGTGGAACAATATTTTTACTAACAGCACTTATCTTCTTCGGTCTTCCAGATGCATTTATTGCACTGTTTGCAGGAGTTGTCTTACCTACAGCAATTGTCAATACAATTATGATGATTGTCATTTTCCCAATTGTGCAAGCTATACTTAAACGCACAAACATTGCTGTACAATAGAAAATTGAAGGACCGACAAGCTACTCTTGCTTGACGGTCCTTTCACTTATAGTGTGTGTTCAAAAAATAAGTTCGAGTCTAATTACGTATGAAAGTCCATACTTCAATAACGGAGAAGCATATTAATTCAAATATAAGAATGCCATTTTCTCCAAACTTTTTGAACAAGTTCTTATAAAAACATCTTCAATAGTTGTTAGAGGCTTGAATTGCACCAATAATGTGAGAAACTTTCACTTTACTATGTTTTAATGTAATTGAACACGTAAGAAAGAAAGTTCTCCCATTTTGCTTTATAAACTAAAAAGGTTTGTAATACAATAACAATAAAGGGGTGATAGTATGGCAAAAGCTTCATCATTTCTATATGGATTCATTACAGGTGTTGTGCTTGGAGGAGCAACAGTCTTACTTAGTACACCGAAATCTGGACCTGAAGTGCGTGAATCAATTCGAACTAACAGTGACAAAGCAAAAGAGTCTCTGCAAACGATTAAAAAAGATGCACTTGCATTAGCAGATCAAGTGAAAGTGGCTTCTATTGAAGGTGCAGAAACAATTAAACAAGTGAGTGGTGACCTACAAACAACCATTCAGCAATGGCAAAAAGATATTCAACCACATCAACGCCGTATCCAAAAAGATTTAGATGACATCGAAAGAGCCTTTCACGATATTGAGCAAGTCATTCGTGAAGCACAACAAGGTGTGACTGAATCATAATATGCTTCTTTTTGTAAATTAAAACGTTTTAAATCTCATTAACAAACAAACGAGCAGGGAAATCCTGCTCGTTTGTTTGTTAATTCTCCAATTATAAAAGATAAGTATCTCAAATGAATTAATCAATTACTTATAAGAAATACCTATGCTTCAACGCATAAAAGGATAACTATTTTACAAAAATGTGCGATATTATCCTGTTCTAAGTCAAAATCATTGACTTATCTGAACATATCGTACATATAATTGTAATAATATAAATTAATAGCTTTTCATAATTTTTCTAATAATTTTATCTGTTATTTCCAGAATATTATGTTAATTGAATTTTTAATAACATGATATTATGAATATTCATAAAAAAGAGTATATAAAGCTCTATACACGAGGGTTCATTTTTTCTTCCAAACAAAAATATGCATGTCACTTTGTAGCTATTAATTTATCTTACAAATAAAAAATGTAAATTACCTTTACATTTTTTAGGTTTTTCTAATAGTTATTTCAATTAATATGAAAATTTTCTGAATTTATATACTAAAGTGACTTTATTATTTATTCATTTATTGGCATAATAGAGTATATCATTAATAGGTTTCTAGAATAATCTATTTAAGTGTATGTTAATAGTTTAAGTTCTGAAAATTTAAGGTACATTTTAGGTAGAAATTAATATTTAGTGAACTACCTAAGCTTTTAAACAACCACTATTAATTAAGGGAAAAGGGTGAGGATTAATATGGAGCGTGCATATTCTGTGAAAGAAGCACTTGTCTATAGCCAAAAAATTGCTCAGTTAAGTAAAGCTCTCTGGAAATCGATTGAAAAGGACTGGCAGCAATGGATTAAGCCATTTGATTTAAATATCAACGAACACCACATCTTATGGATTGCTTACCATTTAAAAGGGGCTTCAATTTCTGAGATTGCAAAATTCGGGGTTATGCATGTCTCTACGGCATTTAATTTCTCGAAAAAATTAGAGGAGCAGGGATATTTATCTTTCTCTAAAAAAGAAAATGATAAGCGGAACACATACGTAGAGCTAACAGATGAAGGAGAGCAGTTATTACTAAAAACGATGGAAGAATACCACCCAGAAGGTAATGCAGTTTATAACGGGGCAATGCCTCTACGTGAATTGTATGGAAAATTCCCAGAAATGATGGAAATGATGTGTGTTGTCAGAAGCGTATATGGAGATGATTTCATGCGCATTTTCGAAAAGTCATTCGAGAATATTGATAAGGAATTCACCGAAGAATCAGGACAGATTCGAAAACTACCTGATGAAGACGAAGAAACCGATGATGAATTAGTTAAATTAGGAGCCATCAATTCTTAATCATTATAGTTGTAGCGTAGTGTCTTCAGCTCCTTCATAAGTTCTTCATATAGCTTTTGTTCTATAAGTGCTTCCATCGTCTCATCTGGATGCAATTTCGTCGTTAGTAGACCTGCAAATTGGATAAGGAGCGGAAAGAAGTTCACAAAACCCCATTCTTTCTGTTCCTTATATTTTTTTTGTAATTGATCACATAACATAAATAGCTCGTGTACCTCTTTTTCTGTTAACTTCCTTTCAATAAATAATCGATATAACGGATATTCATTACTGTCTAGTACTTTCATTAACACTCTATGGTGATATTCTAACCGCTGTAATCTATCTTCCACTGACTCCACTATACTTCTCCCCCTTAACATCATTACTCTACATTCCCACATCTATTTTCCATTAATATGCTAAAAATTCCTTCTTGAAAAGTTCACAAACAATCTTCTTAAAAGGTGTTGCCAACGGTAATTTAAAGAGATATAATGCAATATCGTTAATACTAATTAGTTTTCTTGTTACTTAATCACTGACACATATTGGCCAAATCATTCGTGTTTAGTAAGCTTCAATTCTATTGCTTGATCTTAACATTCATTTTATTTAAAACACATTGCAAAAAACGAATCTAAACTAAAATTGGACATGTTTTAAACTAAAACTAATACAAATTTAAGTAAAAATACCTTAACTATGTATGAGTAATGGGACGGTGGTAATATGATGAACTGTTGGAAGACCATTAACCTCTTTAAAGATTACGGCCTACCACGCATCTCTATTTTATCTATATTTGTGACGCTTGGATCATTTGTCGGTATTTATTTACCCTTAAGCTTGATTTATTCGTCTGTAAAACTACAAGATAATTACGCTATTGTTTTTCTCATCGGGTTAATGCTTATACCAATGCTGCATCAGGTATTACATTTGTTACCTGCCTGGTTAACATTAAAAAAGGCAACGATGAAACTAAAATATAAATTTGGAATGCCATTCTTTGTTATACGATTTCATGATTCAATGTCAAAAACATTGATACTAATTTGTCTTGGTATGCCACTTGTTGTCATGACAGCTTTATTTATGATTGGTAGTCATCTTCTACCTCAATATATTCACTATTTTTCTATGATGTCTGCTCTGAACATTGGTTTATCTGTGACAGACCTTATCTACATGTTACTTATTTTGAAAGCACCAAAACGTTGTTATATTGAAAATTTTAATGGTGGTTATGATATCCTTATTAATAGATATAATTAATCAGTAGTATTCGAGTACCCGATCTACACTAATAATTTGCATTAACATGTCACATTGCTACTAACAAAGCATCGACTGGATGCTTTGTTTTTTTCATATTAAAGTGACCCTTCATTTAAACTATGTTCAATACTGACTCCCATACCTTCTTTAACTCATCCAGTGAATCTAAACACCAGAATAACAACTAATAATTGTCCAAATGTTAATCACTCATAAGCACTTTTTTAAAGTGGTAAAACAATTTACAATTTTTATAGAAAACCTATCTTTTTAATCATTTTTTTGTTATCGTTATTTAAATAAGATTACATTCACCAGTCTCATTTTACATAAAGTGAAACTTCAATCAGTGCAGGGAGCTTTCATTCCCAGCTGATCGTTAGCTGAATGGATAAAATCATTACGGCATGGAAATGAAATTTTTATATTAGTTAACATGTAATAATGGTTTCTTATATTAATGAACATCATAACTTTCTTATTCACTATAAGGAGGCGGTTTATTTTGATCCTGTTTTTTATACCTTTCGCATTATTCATTCTTTTCTTTATCAATACAATGACGAATTCATTATGTTTGCAGCGTGACATCCCAGAAGAACGCCAACCAAAAGTATTTCGCACAATCAATGTTTTAGTAACTATTTTACTCATTTCTTCTTATGTTGAGGTATCTTTCACATAACTAAGCTAACTTGGCCTTCGCCAAGTTTTTTATTTTTCACTTATCTTAACAAGTGTAGCTTAAGCTTCCCATTTGTAAGGTAGTTTTTTCACAATTTCCCTCTATCAGCTACTTTTTATGTATAACTTCTATATCTCCATTTCTTACTATTTACTTTTTAATAAAATACAATTCAAAAAAATGAACTATCCACTTTATAGTTCGTTTTTTTGTGAATTTTCTTTCTCTTTTGATGTCATTAATAATGGAAAACCTAATTCCATATATGGAAAATTAACTTTGAAAATCGTTGATTTAGAAAGCTTTAAATGATTCATAACTTATTCAAGCATAGGAACTATTATTAAGAACTCCCATTAACTTTTTTTGATTAAACTCATCAAATCAGAAACTTATTATTTTGATATTTTTTAAAAACAATTTTTAACATTATGCTGGTCTCGTAATGATTTTTTATAACACTTTCCTTCACGTTTTTTGTTAGATGGAAAACTATCCTTAACAACAAATGACACAAAATCAACACAGCAAATATACTTCTCTATTGAATGAGAAATTTTTACATCTTCTTTCCCCCATGAAATTATTTCGTTTTAGCGAAGAAATATGATATAGTTACTTTTGTGTTTGAATTTTGGTTTTTTATCTTTTTTAAGGAAGAATTTTCATTCATTCACACTATTTTTCGCAAACAATCTCTTGAATTTTTTTAATTTTTATGAAAGAATACAACCAACATATTTGAGGAGTGTTAAGTATATGAACAAAGTATTACTTTCCGTAACAGCTGCAGCTAGTATCTTTGCAATTTCTGCATGTAGCAACACTGGTAACGCTGATAACGCAACGGTCATCGTTGAAACTGCTTCAGGAAATATCACACAAGAAGATTTATATACTTCAATGAAAGATCGAGTTGGTGACCAAGTATTACTTGAGCTTGTTACTGATAAAGTTCTATCAGAGAAGTATGAATTAACAGACGAAGAAGTTACTGAGCGTTTTAACGAAATCAAAGAAAACTATGGCGCTCAATTCGAAATGCTTCTCCAACAAAGTGGCTTTAAGAACGAAGAACAATTTAAAGAAGTCGTTCGTGCTAACATGTTACAAGAAAAAGCTGCTACCGCAACAATGGACATTTCTGATGAAGAGTTAAAGAAATATTATGACGAGTTAGCACCAGAAATTAAGGCGAGCCATATTCTTGTAGAAGATGAGGCAACTGCAAAAGAAATTAAAACAAAACTTGATAATGGACAAGATTTTGCAGAACTTGCAAAAGAATTTTCTACTGGTCCATCCGCTCCTGAAGGTGGAGACTTAGGATATTTTAGTAAAGGGCAAATGGTTGCTGAATTTGAAGAAGCAGCTTACAAACTAGAAATTGACCAAATCAGCGAACCTGTACAATCTCAATTTGGTTGGCATATTATCAAAGTGACTGACAAAAAAGAACTAAAGCCTTTTGAAGAAATGAAAGAAGAAGTAAAAGAAGAATATATTCAGAAAAACTTAGATGGTCAAAAGATTCAAGAAGCAGTCCAAAAAGAGCTTGAAGAAGCTGATATCAATGTGAAAGATGAAGCATTTAAAGGACTTTTCGATAAAAAAGAACAGACAGAACCTGCTGCTGAAGACAGCGAAACTCCACCAGCTGAAAAAGAAGAAGAAGAAGCTACTAAGTAATATAGATCGACAAGAAGCCCAGAAGGACACTGAACTGCCCCCTGTCAAGTAGACAGTGGAAATAATAAAAATGATTTAAACGGCTTTAGCTCTATATTCTATAGGGC
>NZ_MJEH01000048.1 GCF_001742425.1 Bacillus solimangrovi | reverse complement strand
TGAAGATTTAACTCCGCACAGTTTAAGACACACTCATACATCCCTTCTTGCGGAAGCTCGTGTCTCACTCGAACAAATCATGGATCGTCTCGGTCATACAGATGATCAAATTACGAAAAATGTGTACCTCAACGTTACGCAAGAAATGAAAAAAGAAGCTTCCCAAAAGTTCGGTGAACTAATGAGAAGCCTCCGTTAAAAACCTCAATGTTAGCAAAATGTTAGCAAACCACTCTCACCTTACCAACACACCCAGTCATATCAAGGGTTTAAGGGGCAAGATTACATCATACCGCCCATTCCGCCCATGCCACCCATTGCACCCATATCAGGCATGCCAGCAGCACCAGCTTCTTCTGGAAGGTCAGCAACAACTGCTTCAGTTGTTAGGAACATTGCTGCTACAGAAGCTGCATTTTGTAGTGCAGAACGTGTAACTTTAGTTGGGTCAACGATACCAGAGTCAATCATGTTCACCCATTCGCTAGTTGCAGCATTGAAACCAACGCCGATTGCTTCACCTTTTAAGCGTTCAACGATGATTGAACCTTCAAGACCTGCATTGTGTGCGATTTGGCGAACTGGCTCTTCAAGTGCACGAAGTACGATGTTCACACCTGTTGCTTCGTCACCATCAGCTTCGATAGCCGCAACTTTGTTGTATACATTTACAAGTGCTGTACCACCACCGGATACGATACCTTCTTCAACAGCCGCACGAGTAGAGTTCAATGCGTCTTCGATACGAAGTTTACGCTCTTTCAATTCAGTTTCAGTTGCAGCACCAACTTTGATAACTGCTACGCCACCTGAAAGTTTCGCAAGACGCTCTTGTAATTTTTCACCATCAAATTCTGAAGTCGTTTCTTCAAGTTGAGCGCGGATTTGGTTCACGCGACCTGCAATCTTATCTGCATCGCCTTCACCTTCAACAATTGTTGTGTTTTCTTTTGAAACAACAACTTTTGAAGCGCGACCAAGCTGAGTGATATCTGCAGATTTAAGGTCAAGACCTAGATCTTCAGTGATCACTTCACCACCAGTAAGAACAGCAATATCTTCAAGCATTGCTTTACGACGGTCACCGAAACCAGGAGCTTTAACCGCTACTGCGTTAAATGTACCACGAAGTTTGTTCACTACTAATGTAGCAAGTGCTTCACCTTCAACATCTTCTGAGATGATAAGGATTGGCTTACCTTGTTGAACAACTTGCTCAAGAACAGGTAATACTTCTTGGATGCTTGAAATCTTCTTATCTGTAATAAGGATATAAGGATTTTCAAGAATTGCTTCCATCTTATCTTGGTCAGTTACCATGTATGGAGAAGCGTAACCACGGTCGAATTGCATACCTTCTACAACTTCCATTTCAGTACTGAACCCTTTAGATTCTTCAATTGTGATAACACCATCGTTACCTACGCGCTCCATTGCTTCAGCAATAAGCTGACCAACTTCATTATCAGCAGCAGAGATAGATGCTACTTGTGCAATTGACTCTTTACCTTCGATTGGTTTAGAGATTTCTTTCAATTCTGCGATTGCAGTATCAACCGCTTTTTCGATACCTTTACGAATACCCATTGGGTTTGCACCAGATGTTACGTTCTTAAGACCTTCGCGAATCATCGCTTGAGCTAGAACTGTAGCAGTTGTTGTACCGTCACCAGCAACATCATTTGTTTTGCTTGCTACTTCAGCAACAAGCTTTGCACCCATATTTTCAAACTTGTCTTCAAGTTCGATTTCCTTCGCAATTGTAACACCATCATTTGTGATTAGAGGAGAACCGAATTTCTTCTCTAGAACAACGTTACGACCTTTTGGTCCAAGTGTTACCTTTACTGCATCTGCAAGTGAGTCAACACCACGAAGCATCGAACGGCGAGCTTCTTCACTAAATTTAATTTCTTTAGCCATTTACAAGACCTCCTTAGAAATTCAAATCATTTTATTATATTTTTAAAAGAAACTAGAATCATTTACTATGTAGTGACTAGTAGACCTTATAAGTTCAGATCGATTAGCCAATAACTGCTAGTACGTCATTTTCACGAAGAATAAGGTACTCTGAACCTTCAAACTTCACTTCTGTACCAGAATATTTTGAGAAAATTACGCGGTCGCCTGCTTTCACTTCTAGAGCGATGCGTTCACCGTTATCTGTTACACGGCCTGTTCCTACAGCAACAACCTTACCTTCCTGTGGTTTCTCCTTCGCTGAGTCTGGAAGCACAATACCGCTTGCAGTCTTTTCTTCTGATTCAACCAATTCAATTACAATACGGTCACCTAAAGGCTTTAACAAGTGAAACACCCTCCTAATTTCTTAAGTTCTTCTATTAGATTCTTAATTTTAGCACTCACCACTTATGAGTGCTAACACATTTATTATAATAAATAACTCCATCTCTTTTTGCAAGTAGGAACTCTTAAAAATTTAGAAAAAGTTGGTTCGTTACAAAACTGCATAATTGATACGATTTCCTAGTGTCGTTTGCTAACCATCCTATTACTAACACATATACCACAACAGTATACTGAATCCCTTCTCTCACTTAATCTTATTCTGAACTTCTTAAGATGAAACACAACAAACCTTCCTTAACATCCTTTTCAATAATCTCTCATAGTTACTCATTCTTAACCATTTTCATAACTCTCATAACATGATATATTCCATTCTTATTATGAATAGTTCTTAATTGCATAAGTTAAATAAAAGTTTTCATTTTTTTCTTGAATGAAACTTATGATAAACTATTATGAGTCGGACTAATTAAAGAAAAAGGAGTAACCGATTTTGGCAAAACAATACTGGTACATTATTTTAACTTATGTCTTCGCTCAATTTTCTGGGCTTTTATTCGGTCATAAAGTATTTGAGGCAATTGGCTTATCTAGAGAAGATGCATTTATTTGGTGGACAATCTTCGCATTTGGGTCAGGCTTAATCGTCGTATTTTTTTTACTAAGATCAGCTGGACAATCATCGTTTGAAGAAAGAGACCGTCCATCATTCTTATCATCGTTTTTCTGGGCGATAGGTGGAATATTTCTAGCACTGTTTGCACAAAACATCGCTGCAGTTATCGAAGTCTATGTATTTAATGTCGAACTGGGTTCAGAAAACACTGACGCTCTATACCAAATAACACAAATTTCCCCTTTCTTCATCATTGTAACCTCATTACTTGGTCCAATTTATGAAGAAGTTATTTTCCGTAAAATCATATTTGGTGAATTAATAAAACGTACAAATTTTTGGTTATCAGCTCTTATAAGTGCTGTTATTTTTGGAGCGATTCACTTTGAGAATGAGCATTTGTTAATTTATTCGTCAATGGGACTAGTGTTTGCCTTTTTGTATTACAAAACGAAGCGAATTTGGGTACCGATAACCGCTCATGTCATGATGAACTCATTCGTCATATTGATTCGATTCTTGAACCCTGAACAATTTGAAAAAATACAACAAGAAATAGAGACAGCGCAAAGCTTTATTGGAGGGTTATTTTTATGAGAGTTACCCCTTTAAAAATGGCGAGTTTTTACATTATTATGGGGATTTTATTCACTGTACTTGCTATTGAGAGTGTTAACGAAACGGTATGGAATTTCAGTACAGTCATCTTAATGCTTGTTGCTACTTATGATTACGGTGTTGCGATTCGATTTTATTTTTTAAATAAACGCATCAAAAATAAACACAATGAGAAGCAAAGAAATTAAGCTTCAACCAGTGGTGATTTGTTTTTCCCTACTAATGGTTAATCTATGATAAAGAATAAGAGTCTCAGTTTGATATCAAAACTGAGACTCTTTATTTTTTTCAACCCTTTTGATCAAGCATTCACAAGTATGAGTATTAATAATTAAGCATTTTGACCACTTAGAGGATAATGCTTTAAAAAATATATTAACGATTGTAGTTCCACAGACAAGTCTATATGGTGTATTCGAATGTCTTCAGGTGCGTGTATACGTGCTGGTGTAAAATTAAGAATTCCTTTCACACCCTTATTTACTAGTCGATCAGCAATGATTTGAGCTACTTGAGCTGGAACTGTTAAGATAGCGACTGTAATTCCCTCTTGTTCTAACCTATCTTCCAATTCATCTAAATGATAAATAGGCACTCCACCGATTTCTGTACCGACCTTATCAGCCTGAATATCAAACGCCATTTCAATTTTTGTATTGTTGTTTTTTGTAAAATTATAATGAAGGAATGCAGTACCTAAATTACCGACCCCAATCAAACTGACTTTTGTCAATTCATCTTGATCTAATGTTTCACTAAAAAACGAAAGTAAATAATTCACATTATACCCATAACCTTTTTTGCCTAATGCTCCAAAATAGGAGAAATCACGTCGAATTGTGGCAGAATCTACCTTCACCGCTTCACTAAGTTCTGCAGAAGATACTCTTTTTTTACCTGATGCTTGTAAATTTTTAATAAATCGATAATACAACGGTAATCGCTTTGCTGTTGCTTGTGGAATTTTATTTTGTTCATTGTCCATGTTTACTCAAGCCCCCACTTCTAACTCTATCTTGTAAAATATTTTGTGAACGCTTCCATCTAACTCTAGCTATATAGTTCTTTGCAATTAGAATACACTAAAAACTCTCATCTGTCTGTAACGATTAAATAATATTTGCTCCCCTATCTTAACTTACGATACACTTACGGTAATAAAGATGAGGTGAACGGATATGATTTTGTTACAAGTAAATGATCTAACCAAATACTTCGGTGCAGATCTTATTTTATCGAATATTAAACTCGAAGTACAATCAAACGACCGCGTTGCACTTGTTGGAAAGAACGGTGCAGGGAAATCGACACTCCTTAAAGTAATTGCTGGACAGTATTCACATGATGGGGGCGAAATCATTAAACCCAAAGATTTAACGATTGGATACTTAGCTCAAAACTCAGGCTTAGAATCTAATCTATCAATTTGGGATGAGATGATGACCGTATTTGAACCATTAAAATTATTAGAGAGACGATTGAGAGAACTAGAAAGTCAAATGGCAGACCCTCAATTATTAAATTCAACAACAAAATATGAAAAGGTACTTGAAGAATATGATACGTTACAAGTTCAATTTAAGGATAAAGGTGGATACCAATATGAAGCAGATATTCGCAGTGTTTTACATGGCTTGAACTTCTCTGACTATGATCATCGTACACAAATATCAACATTGAGTGGCGGACAAAAAACAAGGCTAGGTCTAGCTAAGTTATTATTAACGAAACCAGAATTACTCATTCTTGATGAGCCTACTAACCATCTAGACATCGAAACACTATCTTGGCTAGAACAATATTTACAAAGTTATCCAGGTGCATTGTTAATTGTCTCTCATGACCGCTATTTCCTCGATCGAGTTGTCAATCAAGTGTATGAAATCTCACGAATGAAGAGTACAAAATATCACGGAAATTACAGCAAATATCTCGAAGAAAAAGCAAATCGACTCGAGAGAGAATGGAAGCAATTTGAGAAGCAACAAGAAGAAATTGCACGAACTGAAGAATTCATTCAAAAAAACATTGCTCGTGCTTCAACTACAAAACGAGCGCAAAGTAGACGGAAACAACTCCAACGTATCGAAAGGCTTGATGTTCCACAAGGTGCCGAGAAAGCCGCATCTTTCTCTTTTGATATTGAGCGTATTAGTGGTAATGATGTATTAAAGGTAAGAGATCTTTCAATCGGTTACCCTAATAGTACAGCACTATCAGAAAAGTTAACTTTCTCCATAAATCGCGGAGATAGCATTTCACTCGTAGGACCTAATGGTGTTGGGAAATCTACATTGATTAAAACGATTAATAATCTATTAAAGCCAATAACAGGTGAGATTCAATATGGATCACATGTTAAAATTGGATACTATGACCAAGAACAAGCTAATTTAACATCGAATAAACGCGTGTTAGATGAATTATGGGACGAGTACCCAAATTACGCAGAAAAAGAAATCCGAAATGTTCTAGGAAACTTTCTCTTTAGCGGGGATGATGTGCTTAAAAATGTACAATCGTTAAGCGGTGGAGAGAAAGCAAGACTGGCACTTGCAAAACTAATGATGCAAAACGCAAACTTCCTTATTTTAGATGAGCCAACTAACCACTTAGATTTGGATAGTAAGCAAGTGTTAGAAAATGCATTAATCGATTATCCAGGTACATTGCTATTTGTATCTCACGACCGTTTCTTCATCAATCGAATTGCCACACAAGTTTTTGAACTTTCTAATGAAGGAATTACTGAATATCTAGGGGATTACGATTATTACCAAACGAAGAAACAGGAAACACTTGAGCTTGCTCAACTCGAAGAACTTGAGAAACAAGGCACAAAAGATCAACTATCCACAACATCTCCACAACCTAATAAAGAGAAGTTTGCATTAGATAAAGAAGAAAAGCGGAAAAAACGTCAACAAGAACGAAGAATAAAAGAGCTCGAAGAACAAATAAGTGAAGTTGAAGCAACATTAGCTGAGATCGCTGAACAACTATGTGATCCGAACGTCTATGAGGATTATGAAAAATCACAACAATTAAATGAGAAAAATGAACATCAAGAGCAACTGTTACTAACTCTAATGGAAGAGTGGGAATCGTTGCAAGAAGGATAATTATCTGTTAACTATCCACAGTACAATAAAAATGTCTTCTCATACTACTAACTAAATGTAAACACTGTAAAATTCCTCAGCTTTTGTCGCTGAGGAATTTTCTATATTACAGAATATTCAAACATATTCACACTATCCACATAGTTTTCCACATAAAAGATGTTGTTTTTAAAGTAATTAACATATTTATTCACATTATCAACAGTAAAATTCCTATTTATCCACAGAAACTTACTCACATTTAGATTCCCTCTATGTCGAGTGTTGTCGTTTTTATCCACATTCTCTTTTTAGGAGTGGATAACTTTATACACAGATAAGAAAAGCTCCTTCCATTTTAAGAAGAAGCTTCATCGTTAAATTGTTCTAAATCTAAACCAGGAACACCATTTAAAGATAACTTTGCTCGATTACCTTTATTAAACTCTACAGTACCTGCTGCTGCAATCATCGCTGCATTATCTGTACAAAGAGATAATGGGGGAATTACAAGTGGAATAGCTAACTTAGAAAACTCATCTGTCAGACGACTGCGCAGCCCTTTATTCGCAGCAACACCACCTGCAACAAGAACTTGTTCTACGTTGTATTCTTGTGCTGCATCTACTGTCTTCTTCACGAGTACATCCACTACACTAGCTTGAAAGCTTGCAGCAATATCCTCAAGCTTAAGGTCTTCACCACGTTGTTTAGCATTGTGCAACGTATTAATAACAGATGATTTCAGACCACTAAAACTAAAGTCGTAAGAACCTTTTTCTAACCATGCACGAGGAAATTGAATACTTTCCTCTCCTTGTTGAGCAAGTCGATCTATCTCTGGGCCTCCCGGATAAGGTAAGTTAAGCGTTCTTGCTACCTTATCATAAGCTTCTCCAGCCGCATCATCTCTTGTCTCACCAATTACTTCATAATGACCATGTTCCTTCATATAAACTAATTCGGTGTGACCTCCAGATACGACTAACGTTAACAACGGAAACTTCAAATCCTCTACAAATCGGTTTGCATAAATGTGTCCAGCAATATGATGGACAGGTACGAGTGGAATGTCATGAGCAAACGCAATCGCCTTAGCCGCATTCACACCTGTTAGCAACGCACCAACAAGACCGGGACCTTCCGTTACAGCGATAGCATCTAACTCTTCAAACGTTACGTTCGCTTGGCTCATTGCCTCCTCAAACACAATCGTTAACTGCTCAACATGGTGCCGTGATGCTACTTCTGGTACAACACCACCAAAACGTTTATGACTTTCAATTTGGGATGCGACGACATTCGCAAGAATTTCATTTCCATTTCGGACAATTGCTGCTGCTGTTTCGTCACAGCTTGTCTCAATTCCTAAAATAATTTGTTGTTTTTCATTCATTATAAGTTCACCCACATTACTAATGCATCCTCTTGATTATCAGCATAGTAGTTTTTTCTTATTCCTCCAGATTCAAACCCTAGCTTTCGATATAAATTCTGAGCAATATGATTCGAAGTACGCACTTCTAACGATAAACGTAAACCACCGACTGCTCTAGCAAACTCCATTGCTTGATGCATCAACATCTCACCGTATCTGTTTCCCCGTTCTTTCGGTAAAATAGCAACATTAGTCACACTTGCATCATCAAATACAATCCACAATCCACAATAGCCAATAACTTCTTCTCCCTTAATAATCAACAAATACCTTGCAAATTGATTGTGGACAACTTCGTTATAAAATGCTTCATATGTCCAAGGGGTTGCAAATGATGACTTCTCAATCCTCAATACATCTTCAATATCGTGTTCATTCATTAATCGATATTTAATCTCATACTCTCCCATATGTGACCCCTTATTTCTTCTGTGCCTTTAGCCAATTCGCCTCTGCTTCAGCCAATCGTAAGTAGTTTGGTACGAATGAATGGACATCTACAGGTTGTTTCAATAATCCACAACCAGCTAATTCACTTGGGCGTGGATTATTTTGTACAAAATTTGCGATTATCGCGTTATCCCCTAAAATATCCACAATTAGCTCACGATGAAGATCAACATCATTCCCGACGAATAAGACTGGCTCGTTTCTCTCTTTCAGTTCTGTTAACAGTTCTGAGAATATAACCATCTTATCACTCATAACACTCTCTAACATCCCATCATTCCATTGATACAGACCAGTGAACACTTGTCCACGTCTTGCATCAAATATTGGCACAATTAATCCATTGAAATATCTTCCGTTATAAGCCAGACTTTCTAATCCTGATACACCCACTAACTCAATATTTAAC
Source organism: Bacillus solimangrovi (assembly GCF_001742425.1). Lineage (GTDB taxonomy): Bacteria > Bacillota > Bacilli > Bacillales > Bacillaceae_N > Bacillus_AV > Bacillus_AV solimangrovi. The sequence goes on along the minus strand of NZ_MJEH01000048.1, from coordinate 2,750 downwards.
GACCAAGCCAATGTCTTGGCAACTGTTACTCCAATTCGCACACCAGTATATGAACCTGGACCTTCTGCAACAACAATCCGATCTAACTCAGATACTTTTACATCAGTTTCATTTAACAACTTCTCAATTGCTGGCATTAGTCTCACTGAATGATTTTTTTTAACATTTGTTATCAGTTCACCTATTACCTTATTATCATCTACTATAGCTACACCCATCACGTCATTTGACGTATCAATTGCTAATACTTTCATTGCTCCATTAACTCCTCACAAATTGAAACATATCGCTCATTATTCGGTTGTAACGTTATTTTTCTCGTACTATCACCATTATGTTGTATCGTTATCTCAATATATTCTTTAGGGAGTTGATCCTTTATAAACTTTGCCCATTCTACAACTGTAACTCCATCTCCAAAGAAATACTCATCAAAACCTAAATCCTCTTCACTCTCTTCAAGTCGATAAACATCCATATGATATAACGGTAGTCTGCTGCCTTTGTACTCTTTTATAATTGTAAATGTTGGACTGTTAACAGTACGCTTTACACCTAATCCTTTTGCCAAACCTTTTGTAAATGTCGTTTTACCTGCACCTAAGTCACCTTCTAATGTCAACACATCACCAGCTGAAAGCTTTGTAGCTAACGTTTCAGCAAATAACATAGTCTCCTCAAAGGTGTGCGTAACAAATTCGTATGTGTTCACATCTATCACCTATACTTATTATTAGTTTCTGTTTAAGTACCTATTAGAAGTTGTTCAAAAAGATCAGTGAAAATAACCATATCTTTCGTCAACATGTCTCTCCCTTTTGAACTCACATTTAAATTAAGAAAGAATTAAAAACCCCTATTAATAGAAAGAAATGTCTTTAAAACCTTAACTCATAAGTGTTTCTACTGAATCCATTATAGAAGAAATAAAACTTAAATGGAAATGCGTTCTCATCATCTATAAAAAAAAGCATAAAAAAAACGAAACCACTTGTTTCGTTTACCTGCAATTATACATTATTGGTTGCGGGGGCAGGATTTGAACCTACGACCTTCGGGTTATGAGCCCGACGAGCTACCAGACTGCTCCACCCCGCGATGATTAGATAATAAATGGTAATTTAATTCCTACACAATTATCATAACAAACAGAAATGAAAATTGCAACTTATTAAAAAGAATTTAGCCCTGTTTATAACAGGGCTTTCTGTAATGCTTGATCGAATTCATTAATGATATCCTCAATATCTTCAAGACCTACTGATATTCGAACAAGTCCTTCTGTTATGCCTAATTGGTCTCTTAATGTTTCTGGTAAAGAGCGATGTGATGTACCTACTGGATAAGACACGCTCGTCTCACAACCAGCTAATGATGGAACAATCTTTACCCAGCTTAATGCTTCAAAGAAGGTTTTAATGTCACATTTTTTTGTAATATCAATCGTAACAATTGCCCCATTTCCTCTGTTTGAAAAACTTTCAGGATAGTATAGTTTATCAATTGCTTCATGGTTACTTAGCACTGCCGCTAATTTGTAAGCATTTTCCACATGCCTTTGCATACGCACATGCAATGTCTTTAGACCTCTGCAACCTAACCAAGCTTCAAAAGGACTCAGATTTGCACCAAGGTTACTTATTCTTTGACCTGCCTCTCTTACTAAGTCAGTATGTCCAACTAAGACACCAGCTGTTACGTCACTATGTCCGGCTATATACTTTGTCGCACTATGCACCACAAGATCTATACCATCTTTATAAGGTTGATATAAATAAGGAGTTGCAAATGTGTTATCGATCATTGTTTTTAAGTTATTTTCTTTAGCAATCTGTACAAGACTGTGGATATCTTCAACTCTGAGTAACGGATTAGTAATTGATTCTGAATAGATTAATTTCGTGTTTTTTTGAATAGCTTCTTTAACATTACTATGATTCTCAAATGATACAAGAGAAATTTCGATTCCAAACCGCTTTAATTCTTCTACAAGTAACTGATGTGTGCCACCATAAATGTCCTTTGAAGCCACAATATGATCACCTTGTCCAGCTATTGATAGAATACCCGCCAAAATAGCCGCCATCCCTGATGCAGCTGCTATACCTTCAGGAGCATCTTCTAACTTCGCAACACTTATAGCCAAATCATTTACGTTTGGATTTCCCATTCTCGTATACAAATAATTCTTTTCTCCTCTAAAATACCCTTCCAAATCATCTAAGTTTTCAAAAGAGAATACTGATGTTTGATATATCGGTCTTGTTTTACTTTTACTTTCGATTGATGCAGTATTATTTAAGTGAACAGCTTTAGTATCGAAATTTTCAGACATTAAATTCTCTCCTATATCTATTATTTGAATGTATTCTTATCATATAGACTTGCACTATTTTCTATTGTTTATAATGCTATTTCCCGCTTGTTTATGACATCAAACCGCAAATGTATAAAGGAAACCTCGATCAGTATTTTTTTTATCCCCACTGATTGTTAGTTAAACCAATTGAACATTTACGACGCTTGATACACAAGTGTTTGACCAAGTTCTTCTACCATTTAAACTTCGTTGACTTTTTTATGTTTTGAAATGGGTTGTTAACGTCAATTAACATGTGATAAAAAACTAAACTTCCTAGGATCGGTATACTTTTCACTCTACAAAAAAACCCAACACCTATTTATAATAGATGTTGAGCTCTTGCCCGGCAACGTCCTACTCTCACAGGGGAAACACCCCAACTACCATC